>JAFZZD010000515.1 GCA_017615955.1 Victivallales bacterium | reverse complement strand
TGACACTGCTGCCCTTCGTAGTTGGTTTGTTAATGCAAAAAGTTCTTCTTTGGGAAACATTCTTGTAAGTCTATACACCTCTTCCGCCAGCTGCATTGATCGTTGCCATACTGTCAAATCATAAAAATTCTGTACAATCATTATTTTCTCCCATTTATCTGAATACTATCCTCTATTCCTTAGTCCACTGTCCACTGAACTTGATTATCGGTGATTTCGTGGTAATTTAAGGCAAAATTTCATCATTGCCATACAAGAGAAATGCCAGAGCAAAATAAAATCTTCCACACGCAGGACGTACCCAAGTCGCCTGGCGTGTATGTTTACCGCAACGAGGCGGGCGAGGTCATCTATGTTGGCAAGGCCCGCAACCTGCGTTCCCGCATGAGCAGCTATTTCCGCGCATCGGCACTGGCGCAGTCAGACCCGAAACGCCGCGCCCTGATCCACAGCATCGCCTCATACGAGATATTCACAGTGGCAAGCGAATCGGAGGCGCTGCTGCTGGAAACCCAGTTCATCAAGCAATATGCGCCCCGATACAATGTGCTTATGCGGGATGACAAGCGCTTCCTCAACATAAGAGTGGACATGTCGGAGCCATTTCCCCGGCTGCGCCTGGCTCGCATCAAGCGTGATGATGGTTGCATCTACTTCGGTCCATTCCCGCAGGCTGCAGCACTGCGCTCCACCATCGACTTTCTGAACAAGCACTTTGGCCTAAGGACCTGCAATGTGCATTGCCCCACAGAAGAGGACCACCTGCACTGCCTGGAGCACATTGTACGCGCCTGCCCATGCCCCTGCATAGGCAAAATCACGGCACTTGACTACGAGGAACGCCTTATGCAGGCACTCAATGTATTCCGAGGGCTGGATGGCGCGCAATCCGTATTGCAGGAACTTGACCAGAAAATGCACTCACTGGCGGCGGAAATGGACTTCGAGGGTGCCGCGGAAGTCAGAGACATCATCAGCAACATAAAGACCATAATCGAACCAGCCAGGCGTTTCATGAACCAAACCATGCTCACCAGGCACACAGCAGGCAACACGGAGGGCATGGCTGAATTGGCAAAGTTGCTTAATCTGGCGGAGCCGCCTCATTGCATGGAGTGCTTCGACATGTCGAACATATCAGGGATACTAGCCGTCGGCAGCATGGTATGCTTCAAGGAAGGCAGGCCATCATCTTCAGACTACCGCAGATTCAAGATACGCAGCGAGACAGCCAGGGACGACACTGCCTTCATGTCAGAAGTACTTACCCGCCGCTATGGACGACTGCTAAGGGAAAACCTGCCCCTGCCAGACTTGATTGTGCTGGACGGCGGCAAGCCGCAACTCTCTGCGGCGACAAAGGTGTTCCAGGAAATCGGCCTTGAAAATGTACCCTACATTGGACTTGCAAAAAAGATGGAGACTATTGTACTGCCTGACGGGCAGGAAATCCTGCTGCCGAGGGACAACCCAGGTCTTAGGCTGCTCCAGGCAATCAGGGATGAGGCCCACAGGTTCGCCAACGGATTCAACAGGGAACTCCGCAGCAGAAGAATATATGATTCACGCCTGGACGATGTTCCAGGCATCGGCAAGGTCAAACGCCAGATGCTGCTCAAGGCATTCGGCTCCGTGGCCGAACTCATCAAGCACACGCCACAGGAAATCGCCACCAAAGTCCCTGGCATCGGCGAAGACACCGCATCTAAAATCCTGGATTTTCTAACGCAAAGACACTAAAAAACAACGCAAAGGCGCAGAGAGTTTTAACGCAGAGGCGCAGAGGCGCAGAGGCGCAGAGATTTTTAAGAGATTTATGAAAGAGAGCGAAATTGTTGTTCTCATTTTGAAATCAATTACTAAAGGCCATTGGCGACGCGAAAAAAGCCGTCTTTGATCGTTGGCTGGCCGAAATTGATTACTATGCCTAGTTTAAGTTTTGTCAAGCGCAGGTAAGTGAGTACCTGTGCGTTGTATATAAGGTTATTTTGTTCTGTGGCCTTACATTCCACAATCACTTTGTCATCTACAAGCAAATCAATGCGATATGGAGAGCATATTGTCATCCCCCTATACATAACAGGTATTATCTTCTGTGTTTGCACACACAGACCACGACAGCGCAATTCACAGCATAAAGCAGCCTCATAATACGCTTCAAGAAGACCTGGTCCTCCAATCTCTTTATGAACCATTATAGCAGAATCCAAAACCTGCCTACTGATTTCATTCTCCGTCATAATACATTCCCCTCTAAATATTCCTAGTTCATATTTCACTCTCCTATTCCATGAATTTTGCGAGGGCAAATCATCTGATTTGCCCTCGCTCTTCTCTTTTTATATCCGCGTCTCTGCGCCTCTG
>JAFZZD010000514.1 GCA_017615955.1 Victivallales bacterium | reverse complement strand
CTGCGGGCACTAGCCGCTTCGCGGCTTTCATTTACCTACCCCTACGGAAAACATAGCCTAGTAGAAATACATGCCCTGCCAGCGAGTAGGGCTGCTCTGCGCCCCCTGCTCGGCATACCTGAAAAGTAATTTTGTCAGATTTTGCCCCTACAAATTTCCTAAATAAATATCAATTGCGTTATGGGATAGCTGTGAAAAAATCTGGTTTCAACTTTTTTCTAGGAGTTGCAGGTACAATATATTTCGCCTAGAGAATTCTGTGCCAAAGGCATGCCGCACGGGTTGGCCAACCTGTGCAGTAACCCAACAGGCGCTCACAAAATTAGGTTTTGCAACAGCCCCATTTACTGTTCTTGCTGACTTCTACATTAATAATCCCGCCTTCAATATGGCAGCAAACTCATAACCAGATATAGTATCAGTCACAAAAAATACAACCTTGCCCCCCTTGCACTTATGTTCAAATTCGCTGAATTACAGAGAGAGATTTGCCTGACCTGCCAATACTACAAGATCCCTCGTCGCATAGAGGTGATTGGAAGCAAGATGTTCATTGACTTTGACGCCAACACTGGCGGCTGCAAATTGATGAAAGATTTCCCCAAGCCATATACCAGCAAGCCCTTTTCTGGCAGCTGGTGCCACTACAAGCGCTGGGTTGAGCTGCCTTGACGGGCACTGTCGAGGGAATACCGTTGCCACTACTGTCTGCCGGCTGCATACGTCACGGCAATTCCACAAGTATGGCCCCGGCCATATAATCGGCTCTTAACTTGCCATGGTGTGCCACAAGGCCCTGGTTATAGACGGACACCATAAAGGTAGAGTTGTGCTCCAATGCATTGCCATTTATCCAAGACAGACCAGTGCCGTCGCGCCCTATCCATTCAGTGTCGAAGCGCACATAGCCAAGGGCAATGGGCGGATAATCGTAACGAGAGAGTTCCTTCAGCAATTCCTCCAGTTCATCGCGGCTCTTGAATACAGGCGATTTATGCCGTGTCAATTCCAGTAGCGCAGGAATGGCGGTCACCGCGCCATCTAGTTTGAGAATACCATAACGACGATTCTTGACTTCTATGATTTTGTCGCAGGGAAGTTGTTTACGATTACGGAACGCCTCCTCATTCTCCCATTCCATGACAATGCTGGGCAGAGCGACATTGGGTGCTGTCGTATATACGATTTTTCCTGTCAATCCAAGATTTAGCTTTACGGAATTTGGAGCGGGAGTTTTTAGTTTTGGCAAGGTGACAATGGCATTGTCGCTAAGGCGCCGCCAGGCATTGTCCGCAAATGCAATGCCTGTGGTCATTGGATAGCGTTTGTCCAAATGCAGTGCCTGTATGATTTCGCCAGCCTCCTCCATTGAGGTTGGTTCTGGAAAACGCGCTCCCAATGTCTTGGCCAGATTCATTGCCTCATTGAAATTAAGAATGGCCGTGCAAGAGCCAAAACGGCGTATGCCTTACCATGCAATTGCGCATAGTGCAGCCTTGAGCCATTATAGTATGTCTTCTGATAATAATCATCAGGCGTTGGCGCAAGCACAACACGCAGCCCGCAATGGCGCACCACCACCTGGTCCCGCCGTTCCAAAGTCCTATCCACAATGGAGGCTTTTTTCCCCTTGAAGTTGCCACCACGCCAGGCCACATATTCTGCATCCACATTTGTCTCGGGATATGGCAACACCATTTCTGGCACATTGGCATCCATCTGGTACAGGCCCAATGCATTCGGCTCGCCTGAACCCACCGCGCACAGCACCTTTTCCTCCTTTGTCAAAGCACGTGCTGGAGGAAGGCTTTCCGTGGAACCACCCAGCGCGGCATAATCCCACTCCGCCTCCGTCGGCAGTCGCAGGGCATAGCCTGGCGGCAAGTCGATCCTTGTTTTCATCAATTCAAACGTACGCTTGCAAAATACCAGCGTGTCATTCAAGGTAAGCCCAGTTATGGGAAGTTCGCTGAGGTCATCCTCCCCAGAAGGCCATAAGACTTGGCGCTTGAATTCCCGTATGGTTAATTCCGTCTCCAAAATCCAATATGGCGCATTGATTTCCTGGACGGTATGCGTGATTGGGGACATGAAGCGCCCTGGCGGTACAAACTGAAAATTCAATGAAGTGCCATTCACATAAGAAAATACCTTGCCTGCAACAATAGGGCCATTGGCAAATAGCGCTTTCGCATCGGAGTCCGCCTCATTCTGAAGAACCTGCCGCGCCTCCTGCGGAAGATACCACTTTCCCAGCGGCGAGGACAGATAGCCGAATTGCCGCCCATTCTGGAGAATAGTCTCGGCATTAAGTTCCTTGGAAGTAATGCGCGGAGGTCTGTGCCGCAGGGCAATATTGCAAATTTGCTCCGTGAATTTTCCAAGCACATCTTGAGCCTTCTTGACATTCTTCTGCGCCAGTGCTGTTTCCACAGCCTTGAATGTGGCCTCCCATGGCAGCGTTTCCTGCAAAGGTTCCATTTGCAAGTCCAGAAGCGGCTGGCGTTCCCGCAGGGTAGAAAGTTGCTCGGCAACGGCCTTGTGCCGCAAGGCCGCAATCTCCTGCTGCCGCAGATGATGACGATGCCAGCTAAATGCACCGCCCCACAAACATAGCAGGACAATGATGGCACACGCCACCCACAGCAGGCATTTTCTCGTAAATGCACGGTCACCACGCAGACGCCATAGAAAACGGACAAAACCACGGCGCACCATCATGGCCTCTTGCAGCTGTTCACGAAAATCCGAACATGCCAGGCAACGCCGAGATGGATTGCTATTGCACATGCGCTCCAGTGGAAGGCACACCTGCATCAAGGTCTCATAAGGCATATCTGGCGGCATAGACGGAAAATCCCCTGCGTTCCGCCCTGTCACCAGGCAATATAACACTTTGCCCAACGCATAGAGGTCGGTATTCGGCGATGGCTTTGATGTGGCATTGAACAGTTCCGGCGGTATGAAGCCCAGGCTGCCCGCCAACGACAGGGTATGGCTGAAATCACCGACCACGCCTGGATCGCCCAGGCATGGCTGGCCGTGGATGAAAAGTATGTTCTCCGGCTTTATGTCCCTGTGGATGAGGTGGGCATTGTGCAGTGTCTCCAGTCCGTCAAGCAAGTGCTGGACTACACGGAACGCCTCCTGCGGCTGGAATTGCCCATGCCGCTTCATGCGCAGGGCCAGCGTGTCTGCAACGTATTCTTCGTCATCTTTGGCTGCATTGTCCGCCGCCTCCATTACATAGTAGAGTTGCCCGTCTTCAATGCCAACGTGGTAAATTGCAATCAAAGATGAAGAAGGGCTGTGGATGGACATGTAATGGCGTATGCCCTTGAGTTCGCGTTCTCCAGCCTCGGGCGAATCAAATACCTTTATCGCCACACGCCGCCCCATGGCGTCTTCCGCCAGATAGACAGTGCCGCTTGCCCCATGCCCGCAGCGGCTGATGATGCGGCAGCCCCCGTATGTGTCACCTTGCTTCAGCATGAATCATGCTTTCTTAATTAGGCACTTTCATTCAAGTTCTCTTTTCAGCCGTTCAATTATATTCTGCAAGCGCACAATGCCACGGGAACGTATCAGATAGACCTGGTTGGGACTGATGTTCAGCAGTCTTGCCACCTCATTTGCAGGACGCCCCTGTATGGCATGGAGTTCAAATGCCATATATGCCTTTGTATCCATATTGCCCTTCATCTCGTCCAGCGCTCTGTCATAGAGGAATTTCTTCCATTCTTCCTCCCATTGCTTTTCCAGGGTGGCCTCGTCAGGCACTTCCTCCATGCCTTTGGCTGGCGGAATGCGCTGTTCCAGGATATGCGTCGCCTGCCTTGAGGTGATGGTGCGCAGATAGTCGCGGAAGCGCCCGCGTGCAGGGTCATAGTTGGTTAGCACGTGTTCCTGATGCACCGCCAGCATCACATTCTGTATCAGCTGCTCGATCTCATTGATGTTCAGGCGATAGTCACGTCCACGTGTGGCAATCAATGGGCTATAGAAGGCACGAAAGGAATGCCACGCATCCTCGTTGCCACCTTCCCTCATTCTCTGCAAAAGCGTATAGTTGGTTGTATATGCCATAGTCGATAAAACACCTGTGATTTCTTGCAGGAATAAGGT
>JAFZZD010000513.1 GCA_017615955.1 Victivallales bacterium | reverse complement strand
CAGGCGCTCTGGAGCTCTATTCGGCGGTGGACCGCCTCGCCGATGGTATATACGCCTGACACCAGCATGAAGAGGAAAAAGAAAATTGCCAGCGTTATGACAAGGACCGCGCCCCGCTCGTCGCGTCCTATTGAGAAAAGCTTCCTGCAGGCAATGGAAAGCACACGGTTTCTCATCAGAGGCCCTCCGTCCCGAGATAAGGCGATTTTTCAGCGCGCGGGAACATGTTGTTGTCCCACGGCATGGGAAGAATGCAGGTTTCGCGCATAAGGAAGCAGGGCGTTTTCGCTATCTTGTTGTCGTTGAGCTTTTCAGGCATGTCGGTTGGAAGCATGCCGACGATGTCCCAATTGCCCTCCGCCTTGCCGCCGCCGTTGAAGTAGCCGATGATGTTCCCCGCGAATGGAATGTGCAGCGGGTAGCGGAATGCGACGGTCACCTTCACGGCTGGCACGTCGGTCAATATTTCGCTTCTGGCGGAATCAATGCAGACCTGCTGGCCTATGTAGCCAGAGCCGGGCACCGCCCCCCATCCTGGTATCTGCAACTTGTCCGGGCCGCCTGGCAACTGCCCGAGCCAGGAAAGGGCAGTGCAGGCCGCGCGGTGCACGACGCCCTTGTTGGGATAGAATTTGCCTTCGGAGCTGTATTCCTGTGGATTGTACACTATTGCCGCGCGCGCCGCCGAATACGCCGCGTAGTGTGTCAGCTGCTTGGCCATGCATACCAGCGACAGCTGTATTATGCAGAAAATCATAAAGACAAAGATCGGCATAACCAGCACGAACTCCATTAGGGCCGTGCCCCTGTCATCCATTATATGGTGCAATTTGTCCATTATGCCGCAGCTCTTGCCAAAATTTCCATAATCAAGGTGATCCACATCCCGGCCGCGATTGCGACGCCAAAGGGAAGGCGCACCTTTTCGTCAGTTTTAGGAGGAAGCGCCTCGCGCCCCGCCTTCCTGTCATAGCGCCAGTCGAATACGCAGCGGAACCAGTGCCTTATCCTGCTGGCGTCGGCTTTCCCCGCGACAAGCATGAGCACCGCCATGACGAAGCCAGCCGCTGACGTGCAGAAAAGCAGCAGCGGAATGCGATGCAGGCCGCAGAAACAGCCCGCCGCGAAAAGCATCTTCAAGTCCCCGCCGCCTGCGCCGCGCAGCAGAAAGGGTATCAGGAGAAACAGCGCCGCCGCAAGGCCGCCATATACTCCGTCCATGAACATTGGCAGATGCCCGTATCCCAGGCGCCATACCAGAGCCACCGCCGCAAAAGTCAATGTGAGATAGTTGGGAAGACGGCGGCATTTACAGTCCTGCCAGCAAAGGAGCCCAAGCCAGGGACTTGCCACAATGACCATAAACAGAACATTTCTCATCGCAGAACAAGGCTTTCCCCTTGGCAGGCAGGCCCGCCAGGGGAAAAGCTCGACATTCCTTATTCTGAGTCACCGCCACCGCCAGTCGCCTTGTTGCCATCGGAACCGCGGAGGGTATCGCCAGCCTTCTGCTGATCCTCGACACGCTTGATGTCGTCCGTACGGGATGTCTTCACCTCGTCAGCCAAAGTCTGCATCTTGGTTTCCTCAGTGGCAAGGGCCTTGGTGGACTGTGTGAACATGTTGGCAATACGGCTGCCGAACACCATCACGACGCCGACGACCGCCGCCGCAACCAGCAATGCAATAACAACGTATTCCATTGCCACGGCACCACACTGGTCACCCAGAATGGCACACAGGAAGCGACCGAGTTTTGTGCGCTTTGCACGCTGCAATTTTGACTTCATGCTTGTCATTTTCCTTTCTCCTTGTTGTTTGCAACTACCTTATGGTATGGGCAGGGCTATTCCAGCCTGCACCATTTCAAAGAATTTCTGCATCTCCTTGCCGTAGCCCTTGTACTGTCCAGTGGCGAAGTCGTAGATGCCCTTGTACTCGATTTTCTTGCCCGTGCCAGCCCAGTCCACGGGTATTGAGCAGCCGTTCCAGACCAGGTACACTGGTATAGCCGCCAGAAAGACCAGCATCGCGTACTCCATCAGTATGGAGCCGCGCTCGCCGTTTTTGCCTTGCCGTCTCATTTCTGCTTCCGCTCCAATGACCAAGCCTGCTTTATGAGGGAATCGCCTGGCACGCCGATCTCCAGCGCCTTCCTGCGGTTCTCT
>JAFZZD010000512.1 GCA_017615955.1 Victivallales bacterium | reverse complement strand
TCATGTCCCCCAGTTTCGGCGGGCCAATTGGCAACATGAGCACGCATTATACAGTTGACCAGTGGGTGGACATCTATGGCAAATATTACTTCCGCAATGTTAAGGGACTGCTGGACTACTGCGCACCCCAGGACAAGATTGCCGCGCCAAAGTGCAAACTGGGCGAAATTGAGGACAATGGGCTTGCGGAATGGTACATAAAGGTGGGCAAGCTGTTCAAGGAATGCGGCGTTGAGCTATGGAGCAATGTGGAGACATTCCAGCGACCCTTCCCGGGCCACGGCGAGCCGCCCGCAGTGTTCCGCCAGGTGGATTACCGTACATTGTACATGAAGCTGCAGGAGGCCTCGCCCCTGGTCAGCAAGATCATCACATACGAATACTTCAGCTGCATGAGTCCCAACACCGAATGGGGTTCATCCCGTCGCCTGCTTGCCAGGTACCTGGAGATGATTGGAAAGAATCCTGCACTTATAGACGAGATTTATGGCTAAATATCCAAAGGACTACAGGGAGCGCTTCGACTACAAGGCGCAGCTTGCCGCGCCAGTGAAGACCTGGGCGCACAAGGACTTTGACTATCCGAATCCAAACATACGGCCACTGTTCTACGAGGGCCCTGACTATCAAGACAAGCCTACGCGCATATTTGCATGGGTGGGCTTGCCTGAAGGCGCATCCCGCAAGGCGCCCGTCCCTGGCATAGTCCTGGTGCATGGCGGCGGCGCGACTGCAGTCGCCAACTGGGTGGAATTGTGGAACAAGATGGGCTTTGCCGCAATCTCAATGGATACATGCGGCGGCATTCCATGCTGGCATTCATCGTGCAACTACAGGGCTGGCGGCTGGCCAAGGCACAGGCATTCAGGCCCAATAGGCTGGGGCGGCTTCGAGAACTTTGACAAGCCCAGGCAGGAACAATGGATGTATCATGCAGTGGCCTCTGTCATACGCGGCGCAAACCTGCTGTGCTCGCTGCCTGAAGTGGATGCTGGCAACGTGGGGATTGCGGGCATTTCCTGGGGCGGCTATCTTACCAATGCGGTGCTGTCCATGGACCAGCGCTACAAGTTCGCAGTGCCCATCTATGGATGTTCTTTCTGCGAGACTCGCGAAAGCACGCTTTGCCCATCAAAGCACAATGACATAAGGGACGCCTGGTTTGATATGTGGGATCCCCGCAATGGCCTGTCCTACATAACCACGCCCACGCTGTTCCTGAACGATGCGGAGGACAGGGCATTCCCATTGTCATCCTGGCAGCGCACTGTCTCCAGCATAAAGAACGCTCCAGTCTATACGTCCCTGCGCTTCAACTATCCCCACAACCACTGCATTTCATATAATTCCAAGACGATCCCAGCCTTCGCCAGGGCAATGCTCAATGGCACGCCTCTGCCGCAGCTGGGCGCCATTCGCCGCATAAAGGACGGCATCGTGTCAAAGGTGGATATGCATGGACGCCAAGTGGAAAAATGCATACTGGCGGCAACACGGGCCACAGGTCCCTTCGTGGACAGAACCTGGCGCGAATATCCGGCCTCATACGCCAATGACAAGGCAACGTCAGACAGTCTGCCTGAAAACGCCTCCGCCGCATTTTTCCAGATACGGGACAGCGAAGGCTGCCTCTGGTCCTCCCCAGTCTTCTTCAACGCAGAGGCATAGAGTTTTAACGCAGAGGCGCAGAGGCGCAGAGGTTTTAACGCAGAGACGCAAAGACGCAGAGACGCAGAGTTTTTTTATTGTTTTTTGTATTGCAGCTATAATTGTTGCTATTGCTCTTAACCTGCAATTTTTAAAAGGCTCTGTTCTCCAAGAGGGTAGGTATG
>JAFZZD010000511.1 GCA_017615955.1 Victivallales bacterium | reverse complement strand
GGGGTTACGCATGGTTGCGCCCTCCGGGCGTGTACATTACCTACCCTCTTGGGGAACAAAGCATAACGCAAAGACTTATGCAATTAGACACTAGCTCCTATTCACAACCCAGAGACGCATTTTTTAACGCAGAAACGCATTGATTGAGGCGTACCATCACTTGAACAGGGACATGAGTTCCTCGATGGTGATGGTGGTGCTTTCCGTGGCGTCCAGGATGTCCTCGGAGGTGCGTTGCTTGCGTTTGTGCAGCTCCAGCACCTTTTCCTCCACTGTGTCTGATGTAATCAGCCTGTAGAGTGTGACTGGATGCGTCTGGCCAATGCGGTGCACTCTGTCCGCCGCCTGGTTTTCCACGGCGGGATTCCACCATGGGTCGGCAAGTATGACATAGCTGGCCGCCGTGAGGTTGAGGCCAGTGCCGCCCGCCTTGAGGCTGATGAGGAAGAAGTCGCCTTGCCCTTCCTGGAAGTCGTTGACAGCCTTTGCCCGCGCCAGCAGCGGCGTTGCGCCGTCCAGGTACTGGTATGAGATATTCCGCCTGTCGAATTCATCCTTGATGATGTGCAGGAAATCCACGTATTGGCTGAATACAAGCGCCTTGTTGCCGGCTGCCCTCAAATCCTCCACCAGCTCCATGAGCCTCTGCATCTTTGAGGCGGCGATGGCCTTGTCCAGCTTGTTCTCCAGCAGTGCAGGATGGCAGCAGAATCTTTTCAGCTTGGTCAAGTGCGCCAGAATTGCGATGCGGGACTTCTCATCCGCATTCGCCAGGTCCTCAAGAGCCTGCCTGCGCAGCAGTTCGTACATTGCCCTTTCGTCGTCCGACAATGTGATGGGCAGTGTGATTTCGGTCTTTGGCGGCAGGTCGTCCAGCACCTCGCTTTTACGGCGTCGCATGATTAGAGGCGAGACCAGGCGCTTCAAAATCGGGCGCGGCATTCCATTGTCGCAGAACTTTGCGTCAAAGGACTGCGCAGAACCCAGCAGTCCCTGGTTCAGGAAGTCGAAAATGCTCCACAATTCCAGGAGGTTGTTTTCCACCGGTGTGCCGGTGGAGGCGATTCTTATGTCCGCAGTCAATTTCTTGACGCTCTTGGAGCGCTTTGTCGCATAGTTCTTTACCGCCTGCGCCTCGTCAAGAATGATTGTATGCCAGTTCTTGGAGCAGAAAAGCTCCTCTTCGCTTTGCAGCACGCCATAGCTGCATAGCACCAGGCAGTTGTTGCCCATCTCCTTCAGGAAGGCCTCCCTGTTGAACTGCGGCATTATTTCAGTTCTTAACGAAGGCGCGAAGCGATGCGCCTCCGCCTCCCAGTTGCGGCAAAGTGAGGCAGGGCATACGACCAGCGCAGGGCCATTGGCGGCCTCCCTGAGCAGCAATGCCAGCAGCTGTATAGTCTTGCCCAGTCCCATGTCGTCCGCCAGGCAGCAACCAATCTTGCAGTCGGCCAGGCGGGCCAGATAGCGGAAGCCGTCCTCCTGATATGGGCGCAGTGTGCCTTGCAGTGTGCCGGGTATCTTGATTTCCTTCTCGAACGCCATTTTTATGATGTCGATCTGCTCCTGCATCTTCTTTGGCAGATTGTCCTGGAACACGGTGGAGAGCATGGGCATTGCTGCATTGGCCACCCGCAGTTTTTCGCCTTCTATGGTGCCAGCCGCCTTTAGCGCTTCGATCTGGCGGCAGATGTCCTTTGTCAGCTTCAGGTATGAATTGTCATCCAGCCTGACGAAGGCGCCGAGTTCGCCGTTGTACTTGTCCAGCAGCATTTTCAGGGAGAGCACCTTGCCTTCGTCGATGCTGATGTCGCCGCCCACTTCAAGCCAGCCAGGTTTTGCCTCGCAGCTGAGGCGCAGCGCCTTGTTGTCCAGCCGTCTGGACATTTTTATGGGCGTGCCGTTTCTCCAGTCCAGTATGAAGCCGGCCTCCCTGGCCTCGTCCAGTATCTGGAGGAACTGCTCCAGGTCATCCACCTCGCAGCCGTGCTGTTTTGCCACTGTGTCAGGCAGGGAAGGGCATTTGCCGAACATTTCCGCCATGGTCTTGCGTTCCTTGGCCAGGTCGCGCTTCAGCAGCACTGGCTTTTCATCTTCATTTACCACGTGCATTTCCTCGCCTATGCCAGGGCGCATGAACAACTCCGCATTTGGCAGTGGCTTGTTGCGGAAATGCAGCAGGAAGCTGTTGCCTGAACGCTCCAGCAGCAAATGCATCTCAATCTTGGCGGTCTCCTCTGGCAGATCGCGGTATGCCTCGCCCGCCAGTGCGCCTGTCACCTTGAGCCTGCCTGAAATCTGCGCCATCGTGTCATTCAGCTTTGCCGCAGCGGATGCGGGCACTGTCAGCACACCGTTCTTGCCGTATGCCGAAATGATTGTTTGCGCCTTGTCTTTGGCAGTAATCAGGCAGTATCGGCAGACTTTGTTTCCTGTAAAGTCCAAAATGGCTGTGTCCTCTGGCAAAATGGACACATAATATTTCAGGCTGATTTCAAAGTCCCCCTTTGAGTTGCGTTTTGTAATGATGGAGTTTTCTTCTTTGACAAGTCTGCTTATGCTGGGTTTGTCCTCGAATTCCACAAGTGAGTTTGTGAGGCAATCCAGAACCTGGGGCAATATGCGATATGAGATTGACCAGTAGTCCTTTATAGTCTTGATGTAGCTGGTCACGTTCTTTTCGTCTGGTGTGAGCGCCTCGTTCAGGTCTCCTGAGAACAGCTTTGCCAGATTTGTTTCCCGTCCGCCTGTGTAGCTGCCATCCGCCTTCAGTTTTTGGAAAATGGGCTTAAGGCTATGGAAAATCTGCACTGTTTTCCCATTTGGCAAATTACGCTCATCGGTTGATATTTTCCAGATTATGCGTCCAGACTTGTTGGAGGGCTTTGCCTCTGGCTCATCCTTGGAATATCCATTCTGCAACTCCTCCAGGGCCTTTTCCCAATTGGGCAGCAATTTCCTCATCGGAAACCAGGGTGCTATGCCCAGGCGTTCCGTGGCTTCCTGGATAGCGGCGCGCTTGGCGTCATTTTCCTCCAGCATAGTGCCCAATGCATTGAGTGTGTATATGCCAAGCACGTTTTGCCCCTTGTCAAGCAGTTTTCTTCCCAGTTCGTATATCTCCTGCACCTTTGAAGGAAGCAGACGCGGCATTATCCTTTCCCGCACCATTGACAGCAACCCCAACATAATGAAGAACGCCATTTGCGGATAGCCCGAGAAAAATGCATCGTACGCATTGTGTTCTTCTGCATTTACGAAGAAATAGCTTATACTGGCGAGTGTGCTCTCGTCAATTTGGTGAAATAGATTTGAGAACAGCCTGGGAAACTTCTTTATGCGAGTTTTGGAAGCATTTGCCTTCACTGCAATGAGGAAGCCCACGGCACTTATCATGGAAAACCATAGTGTATTCTCGGCTTCATAGTTCTGCATGTTTGCATGGCGGGTGAACAGCTTGTCGGCATTTATCCAGTCACCCTCCAGTGCGCTGATGAATGACTGAGCAAGCATATTGTTGTTATTTCCCATTTGTGCCAGCAGTGCCTTGTCTCCTTCAAGGAATGCCAGCAGCAGGAGATATGTGCACTTTTCCTGCGTTATCTCGCCTTTATTGCAGTATATGTCCCGCCAGTTTGGTATGGCGGCTCCGTTAGACAGACAATTGTATGCAATGCCAGGCAAGCTGACTTCCTGAACTGCAGGGGACAATTTGTCCAAATGTTCGTAATATTCACTGAAGGAGCAAAGAAACATGCTCGCATTCTCCATCACCTCATTATAATTCAGTTTGGAATACCAGCCGTAATTGCTGCAGAATTTGGAGTCGTTGAAGGTCGCCAAGCATTTTCTGGCGTCTTCCAAGTCATCATTCATCAAGGCGAAAATAGGCAGGCTCCTGGCTAGGTTGCGTACATTTCTGCCATCTATTTTATTCCAGCATTTTGCGAAGGTCTCCTTGTTGCATAGACTTTCAAGCATAAACTGGAAAATCGGATGCTTTGAGACGTGCTTCAGCAGCTCATAGCTTTCATCTATAGCATAATAATAGCTGGAGGTTTTGAAGCATAGTTTGCGCTGAATCATACCCTTTAGGCAATCAGTAACTTTATAGT
>JAFZZD010000510.1 GCA_017615955.1 Victivallales bacterium | reverse complement strand
GGCTAAGCCAGCGGCTCCGAGAGCTTGCGGCTTGGCAAGCCTTTTCCGCTGGCTTAAAGCCAGCGGCTCCGAGAGCTTGCGGCTTGGCAAGCCTTTTCCGCTGGCTGAAGCCAGCGGCTACGAGAGTTCGCGGCTTGGTGCAGTAGTTTTGAAATTACCTCTCTAACAAAAAAAGATGCTCCTTCACATGAATGTCCCGTTCCCGAAGATTCCTGCTGCCACGGAAAGTGTTGTATCCTGTTGACATGGCCTTCAGCTTGCCCAGTGACGAAAGATAGCTCACAAAGTCCTGGTATTCAATGAAGCCCTCTGAATTATATGAAATCAGGATGTACTTTGCGCGTAGCGTCTCAATCAAGTCAAAGAGGGTTTTCCGCGCTTCCATTCTGCGGTTGTATTTGGAGTGCTTCCAACCAGATGGTATTCCTGACACTGAGGAAATGCGTTGCGGCTGCCTGTAGTCCAGGATCAGGTTCAGCATGAAGTAGTTGGAGCCGTATGGATGCTGGTTGTATGGAGGATCCAGATACGCCAGATCCACCTCCTCAGGCATGTCAAGCGCCGCCTGCGTCGCATCCTTCTGGGTTATGCAACAGTCGCATTCGAAACGTGAGAACACAGGCATCATCAGCTCAATGTCGCCCAGGATGCGTGTAAGCGCATTGCGCCCTGCCCCGCCGAATTGTCCAATGCCATCCCGGTTCTTGTAGAAGCCCTTGAACACGCCAGCCGTATTGGTGTGGACGCTGGCGCTGTACAGCAGCGGCGCCAGGAAGTATTTCCGCATGGCGGCTGGCAGCGCATCGATTTCCTGCCTGGCTGTGTCGATGTACATGGCATTGCGCGTGGTGTAGAAAACACGCTCTCCCCGCTGGATGCTGGCATCATCCTTTGGCGCATATAGCAGCGTGATGAAGCCAGGGCGCAAGTTGTCGGCTATGCGTGCCTTAAGTTGCGAGAGAAGCAGCTGCAATTGCTCCAGATCAACAGCGCTTTTGTTGGAAAGATAGCATTCATTGGCGGCGCAGCTGTACGCCTCCAGGTCATTCACATAAAGCCGTTCGGCATAACGCTTGAAGTAGCGGGAAACCACGCCCGAGCCAGAGAAGACATCGACTATGCTCAGTTTCTCCTTGCCAAGACCTGCCCTTACAATGCGCAACGCCTTGCCAATGAAGCCCAGCAAATTGCGCTTGTTGCCCAGATAGGTGATGATCTGCTCCGTCAGGAATGCAGGTTCTTCCTTCATTCTGCTGGGACAAGGGCTATTTGTATTTGCGTTTGCTTTTGGCATTTGCTGTTCTTATTGTTTACGCCGTTGGATAATGCGCTCCGCAATTGCCGCATTTATGCAGGGAATGCCGAGTTCATTGGCAAATGAGAACACATCGGGCATATTACCGCATACGTCAACTGGCTTGTGCGCATCCGAACTTATCACGCAGGGAATGCCAGATTTTGCGGCAAGTTCCCAGAATGGCCGCCACGGATAAGGATGGCGGCGGCCTTCAGGATAGTCGTACATTGGCTTGCGCAGGCCATAGGCATTGATTTCCAGAGGCATTTTGCAGTCAATGGAGGTCTGTATGACTTTTGAGAAGAGTTCCTCTATTTCAGGTTTCCAGCGGTCAATTGACACAGCGACCATATCTGGATGGGCCATGAATTCAAATATGCCGCTTTTGAGCAGGAAGAGCGTCTTGTCTATGAACTTATGGATAATCTCCATGCTGGCAAGTGAACTGTGGCTTGCAAAAACAGCATTTCCAGAAGCATCTCGTACATAATGCACGCCAGTGATCATATAATCCAGATCCAGCCGTTCCTTGAATTCCCGCTGGTAGAAGTCCAGGGGATAATCGTCATCATAGTCCACCTCCAGGCCTGCGAGAATGGTCAATTCAGGGAATTCGGCCCGTGCGTCCTCGATCTCCTGCCTATATCCCTCCAATTCGCTGTATTGCATCTTGATGGAGGAAAGGCGGTTGTCCGGAAAGGGGGAATGGTCCGAAATGCCCAGGATCTTGAGCCCCTGCTCAACAGCCTTCTGGCAATAATCGCGCACCTTGCCTTCGGCGTGCCTACAGCGTTCGGTATGGCAATGCAAATTGACTTGTATGTTTTCCATGATGTTTTTAGAGGTAATTGCAAAACTCCAGGAAAGGCATACCTTTCCCGCTGGCTAACAGCCAGCGGCTACGATAGTTTGCAGCGGGGCACGGGAGTTTTGAAATTGGCTATTTAGAAAAGCTGGCCAGGCAGTTTCAATTTCTCCTTGTGGGGAAAGCCCTTGTCAAAGTCATCTGCGGCATTGACGTCCACCAGATAGCCTTTTGGCGTGGCATACTCGCCGTGGACGCCCTTCAGGTAGCCGGGCCGCAGCTCCTTGCACAGGAAGAAGGAATCATCCTCCCCTGCTGGAAGGCCATGATACCTGAGGCCAAAGTCGCGTGCAAATGTGAAGCCGCTTTTACCATAGAAGTTGATGTTGCCCTCGAAGCAGACTGCGCCGCAGCCCAGTGCGGCAGCCTTCTCCAGGCAATAGTCAAGCAAAATCTTGCCATAGCCCCTGCCCTGCAAGTCAGGCGCAATGCAGATTGGCCCCATTGTCATGATCGGAACCTTGCCGCCGTCATCGGCATGAATGCAGGTTCTTACAAAGATGTCCTGACCAATCAGTCTTCCATTCCGCTCCATGACAAAGTCCAGTTCAGGCACAAAGTCAGCATCGCTCCTCAGGCAATGCAGGACATAATGCTCCAGGCAGCCCGGGCGATACACATTCCAGAACGCCTCCCTTACCAGCTCCTCAACCGCATGGTGCTCGTCCGCCCTCTCAAGGCGAATCACAAAATCCTTATTCTCCATTATTCATCCCATTGATATTCTGCAGGCTTCAACAAGTGCGAACAATATACTCCCTCTTTGGCTTCCTTGCCATTCGCATGAGGCAAAATCAAGTTGCATTGGCGTTTCCATACGCCACTGGCATCCATGTGAGCGCCGAAGCGGCGCTCACTCAGGTTGACCAACTTGTATGTTTTCGTCTGTTGGACATCCACACAGGTT
>JAFZZD010000509.1 GCA_017615955.1 Victivallales bacterium | reverse complement strand
GGCTTTCTCTCCTTGCCGAATTCCTGGTATGGCTTGAAGTCCCCCATGTCCAGCTCCTCCACCAGGAAATCATCGTAGAGGATGGCTGCATTTGCGGGGCGCACCGTGGCCTCCAGCTGGCAGTCGATGCCAGCCACAATGTCCCAGGCAGTCTTTGGAACCGACACATACAGTTCCATCTTCTTCCAGCCATCAAATAGCATATTCTCATCTGCCAGAGTTGTCCTCACAGACAGGCCACCGCCAGAATTCGGCCCGCGCCCCAGCACGCCGCCGCCCTTCAGCGGGAAGTACAGCACCATGGAGGCAGTGCCATCGCCAGCCTTCTCAATCCCCTGCCCCTTGCACCACACGGATATGCGGTAGCATTTGCCCGCCTTGAGTTCAAAGTCCAGAGGACGCTTGTAGTACACCATTCCCGTTGGCAAGGACTTGGCGATGTTCAATTCCAGGGAGCCTGGCGCATTATGCCCTTCTTCTTTGTTGAACTTCAGCACAGCGGTATGCCTGTCCTGCTGCCATGGCACCCATGGCTCATAGCCCTTGTCAAAGCTGTAGCTGCATACCACCCTGCCCTTAACATCCCGCTTCTTCAGCTCCTCCGCCAAATGCGAGCAATTCAGGTACGGCAGGAAAAACTTGTCCGCCGCCATGGCAAAATAGTCCATGAAAAACTGTGCACGAAGCTTCTCCTTGCCTTCGGGCGCAAACTCAACGCACTTCTGCAGCAAGTCCATTGCGTCCTTCACATCATCATAGCGCAGCGCATCCAGATATGTGGCGTCCTTCCTTTGCAGGAAGGGGATTTCCGCCTTGGCGCGGTTCTTGAACCAGGGCGTCTCTGGGATCCTATATGTCCACACCTTCTCCCAGATGGCAAAATATGCCTTGAGATAGGGCGCGGCCTTCTCGCCCACAGCAAGATTGAACCACTCGTCCAGCAGCGCATCGGGGTCGGTGTCCACATTCCACAACAGCTTCATGATCATGTACAACTCTGGCGCGTTCCTGCAATACCTGCTGGGATGAAGCTCGTCCATGTAGGCCCTCAGATTGTGGTCATGGTAAAGATGGCGTAGCATCCTGGCAGTGTAATGGGGATTGTAGGAAGGGAACATGTAGTCCCCTTCAAAGCTGTAGTCCCACCATCCAATGCTGGACGCCACCTTGTCCCACTCCAGCAGGCGCTTCTCCAGCCTGTCGTACAAGGCTGGATCCACATAGTAGTTCAGATCCTCGCACACCATTGGTATCACGTTCTCGTCCATCTTGACATTGCTGGGCATGTCCTTCGTCGCCCAGTAGTTCAGCAGTCCGAATTTGCGGTCCGGGTATTTCTTCTTCACTATGTCCACCACCTTGCAGACCCATTCATAGTAGCTCTGTGATTCGGATTCTTTAGGCAGGTCCTTGTTAACGCGCCTGCAGTTTTCGCACTGGCAGATGTTGCCGCTGTCATTCACGGCGAGGGAACAACTGTACAAAGTTGGATTCTCGTCAAAGAACTTGATGACATTCTTTGCCGCCTCTTCCGCAATGCCAGGCGCAGTGTAGCAGGGCTCCCAGTTGCGAAGCCTCCAGTCCCTAAGCTCTAGCTTCGGGGGGATTCTGCGCTTGCCGTCAATCAGCGGGAAGAATTCAGGATGTGCCTCGCCATAGACCTCTGGGTCTATCAGGTTTCCGACGTTGTGGTTGAATTTCAGTGAAACCGAGGCCGACATGGAAGAGCGCATAGCAAAGAGGAAAGCCGCGTTCTGCTCATACCTCTCCCTGTTGCCGTATGCCTGCCCATGCACGCCCGAAATCTGCCTGGAGAATATGTCAGGCACGCGCCGCTCCTCCTCAATGTCAACCTTCCAAAGAGCACCTATCTTGGACACGTATGTGCCCACTTCGCCAGGCATGAGGAAGCGTATGCCAAGATACTTCTCAAGGAAATGGAACACGCCGTCATTGGAATTGAATTCAGCCTCGCCGTATGGCAATCCAGCGATGATGATGTTCCTGTCATCAGGGCAGATAATCCTGTACCCCGCTGGCTTGGGATATTCGTATGAATAGCGGCTGCCGTATGACGCGATGCCAACAAATATGTTGATCAAGTCCTCCTTCTCATCCGCCAATTTGCTGCCAGGCACAATCTTCACCTTTGCGCCCGTGGCCTCCTTCGTGAAGTTGGCCAGATCAGTTGGACCGACCTCGCTCACCCTGTCCAGCTTCTCACGGCTCGTAACCACCCTAAAGCAGGCCTTGCCATCCTTCACCAATGTGTACTCCCTGGCATACGACAGCGACGCCACCAGGCACAGCATAATCAACAAGTGAACTTTTATTTTCATATTGCCTCCATTTTCAATTTGCAATTATAAACGCAGAGGCGCAGATGCGCAAAAGCAATTTGCTCCGCGTCTCTGCGCCTCTGCGTTAAAAATGATGACACCTATTCGTAGTCAACTGCGTCGGTCTTGTCTTTCTGCGCCGCCTGGGTAATGGTTCGGACAAATGACTTGCCGCCCTCAAGCACGGCGCCATTCTTGACTGCCTTGTCAAACAAGCCAGCCTCACGCTCGAAGTAGCGGTAGTCAATGGGGCCTGGCTGTGCAGCCCTGCCGCCATAGCAGAAGTTGTTGTTCTCCACTTTGAGACCTGTGATGCCTTTGTCCTGTTTGACATTTGTGGGACGCGCCAGCATAATCAGGGCGTCTGTGCCCCACCAGTGTATTTGGTCAACATTGTCCTGGATTGCGATGTTCTCGCCGCTGCCGATGACGATGTGCCCGCAGTTCTTGGCAGTGCCCCTGAAGATGCAGCCATTGATGCTGATGCCGTTGTTGGCGTAGTCCAGCCAAATCGAGCAGTTCTCTGCCCAGCCCTTGACGGGTTCCATTGCATTGCCCTCGAAATAGCATTCGGAAATTGCGATTGCCAGGCTGGCGCGAATGTACATCGCGCACTTCACAGTGTTCTCAATGCCTATGCCAGAAACGCGCACGCCCCTGGCGCCGCCGTCAAATTTGATGCCGATGCCGCAGCGGCTCAGGTACGCATCCCGCAGGGTGCAGTCATTGAAATGCGCACAGCCAACAAAGCCAGCCTCGGAGCAATGCCTGATTATGAAGTCGATAAAGCGGTTGCTCCACCCCTCCGCATAGACGCCTATGCGTGCGTTGCCAACATAGCAGTGCGTCATGGTGAAGGTGTTGTGCCACTTCATGTTCAGTGCAATGTCGCCGCCAAGAATGCACATCTCGTTGATTGTGCCGCCCTGGATGCCGCCCTTGTAGGTCTTGGCTGTCCAGTTTATGCAGTTCTCCTTTGGGTTGTTCTGTTTTATGATGCTGGTGAAACGACCATCGCCATTGACCGTCAGACCCGAAATGTACATCTGTGTAGGTTCACGACTAAAGTCTAGAGCCTTCTGGATGTTGTAGGTGCCAGCGGGGAAATACAAGGTGCGCGTGGTGGCATACGCCTTCGCCACGGCCTTCTGTATGGCAGGCTGCCAGTCCTCCTTGTCAGTGCCAATGGCAATCACATCGTCCTTGAAGTCCAGCACATTCACCGCGCCATAACCTTCCAGGGCATAAGCCACCACCGCACACAACAGCAAAACTATCGCAATCAGTTTCTTATACATAATCACACTCCTTCCTCTGCGCCTCCGCGCCTCTGCGCCTCCGCGTCTCTGCGCCTCTGCGTTAAAAACTCCGCGCCTCTGCGTTAAAAACTCCGCGCCTCTGCGTTATCAGCCCTGAACTGTCTTGTAGCGGACACTGCGGAACACGATCATCTTCTTCCATGGCTCATCGGCGCATTCCCTCTTTGCCTTGTCCAGCAGCTGCTGCTCATCCCAGAACATGCCGGCGAACTGATACACCATTGGCGATATGCGCTTGAACGGGACGATCTGCACCCACTTCCAGTCAGGCGAGTAGATGTGTTCCTCCAGCCATGTCAAGCCTTTCCTCAGCATCTCATCAGGGAATGCCACGCCCAGCTTCTTTCCAAGAACAGCCGCTTGCAGGAAGCACAACTCGGTGAAGGTGCTATATCCCTTGGAATCGGTGCGGTCCAGTTCCAGCGGCAATGAGCCATCCGCCGCATATTGCTGTGCAATGCGTGGAATGCTGCGTTCCTGGAGGTGTTTTCTGGCAAATGCCTCGTCTCCAATGAAAAGCGCGAACATCGCCACCATGCAGTCATAGCTTATGGCGTGGTTGTTCAGGGTGTTGCCTTCGGTGATGCCCAGCTCGTCGGTGAGCAACCAGTTAAGCAACTGGGCGGCCCATACCTTGATTGCGTTCAGCTTGCCAGGGGTCCATGTGTCATTGAAGGGCATGAGTTCCATCAACTCGAACAGCCAATACAGCTCCTTCCCGTCAATGATGCCGAAGCACCTGCCTTCAGCCCTGCCTGGCACAAACTGCCCGAATCTCATGTGCGGATTCATCCTGGTCTTGGGATTGATGAACCAGGATTCCAGTTGCTCAACCGCCCTGTCAAGATAATCCTTTCGTCCATTCGCCAAACCGGCAAGCATCAGCAAGCCCGCGTCCGTAGTGAAGTCGAAAATGGTCTTGCTGTCATATTCGTAGAATACGGGATTGATCTCGCCGTCCCTGCGAATCCAGGGCAGTCCATCCTCCTTTTCGGGGTCGGGCCACCAGTATGGCCCTATGCTGACATAATCGTTGGGCACACCGCCCTTGGGCAGCGCGTGCATCTTATTGGTGACCGTGTAGAGCGGTGCCTCCATGGCAATCTCCGCCATCTCGTTCAGCCTGGCATTGCCCTTCGCCTCCGCAAACAAGGCATTCCACATCTCTTTTGTGTAAAGCATATACTCTCCTCAGATAGATTGTCCTCTCACTAAGCAAGGCCGATGAGGCTCCTGCCATTCCAGAAAATCCTAGAAATACGATGAATTGTAAATCTTGGCATACCTGGAAACGTCAAGTTCATCTTTGGTCAAAACCTTGCCTACGTGCCCATCAACATAAACAATCTGCGGATTTCCAGGACCTGTGTCACCTGTGTTGCCGTTAAAGGCGCCGTGCCAATAGCCGAAGTCATAGTTACTGCGGAGGTAGAAGCATTGGGCTCGGCGCGAATCAGCCACAAGAATATTCGTGCTGGGAGACTTTATCTGCGAGATCTTATGATGGAACTGATGCCAGCCAGGGAAATACTGAGTTAGAGATGAGGTTAAAATGCTGCTGCTAACATCACCGAGAATGTATATGTTTGGGTCATAATGGAAGTATGTGTAGGCATTTGGATCGATAAAGTCAGGCGGGCAGCTGGGGCACCAGAGCATCTTCCTGTCCAGACCATATCCCGTTCGTCCGTTCTCTCCGCACAGATAGGTCAGGAATATGGCGTCACGCCCTGAATATTCCTTGTTGTTGTAGGTGTATTTCTGGTAGAATGGAGGGAACAGCTCGTCGTTGTCATCGCAGTACAATTGCGTTGACAGCCCGATCTGCTTCAGATTGTTCTGGCAAGAAACGTCCCTGGCCTTGGCGCGGGCCTTCGCCAGCGCGGGCAGCAGCATGGCCGCCAGAATGGCGATAATCGCAATCACAACCAACAATTCAATCAAAGTGAATCTTTTGTTGTTTCTCATCTTTGTTGTCTCCTCTCTTTGTTGTTGGAAAAACTTCTTCTATAGAACAATATTTAAAATTTGAAAACAGTATAGGTAATTCCAAAACTATTGCGCCAAGCAAACTATCGGAGCCGCCGGCTAAAGCCAGCGGAAAGGGCTTGCAAAGCCAATAGTTTTGCCCCCCTCTCTAAAGCAGATACTTGCAGTTCTCGACTATCAGCTGAGGCTCAATGAATGCCTTTGGCACTTCCATTTTGTCCCTGTGGGCAAAATAGTCCACAGCCCTGCCGGCCATCAGATCCAGAGGCATGCGCACAAAGCTCACTGGATGGAAATGCAAGCCAAACTCCTCCACATCGTCAAAGCACACCACATCCACGTCCTTGCCAGGTGTCATCCCAGCCTGAACCAGCCCCGCCCATGCCACTGGCAGCTCGCCGCCAGTAAGCACATAGACCACATCAGGAGGGTCCTTGCGTAGAAACTCCGTGAATTCAGGCATTCTCACCGCCACATTCTTATTGAACATCAACTCCTTGGGATAAGAACCAGTCTCCTCCTCGTATGCCTTTATCCATCCCTGCGTCCTGGTGAACTCGGCATACCCCAATTCCCCACTTTCACCACAGCCCACTACAGCCACGCGCCTGGCGCCGTTCTTCAGCAGACGGCTCACAATGCGCCTGGAAAAGTCAGTGTAGTTCACCGCAAGATACGCGAAATCCTCCCGCAAAGAAAACCTGTTCAGGAACAACAGCGGCGTGTCATAATGGTATTCCCGCTCAAGACGAAGTATCTCGTCAGATCCAAAACTGGACAATATGATGCCATCCACATCGCATTTGCCTTCAAGAACACTTGATTTGCTCATCACCAGATACTCCACCGAAAAGCCAGGACATGACACATTCTGGATGTGGCGAAACAAGCCACTCTGGTATCTGCTGTTGTGTATGTTCAGAACCATGCCGATCCGCAACTTGCGTGCCTCCTCGTCACCAGTACGCACATTCACCACGCAGCCAAAGCCAGGACGCTTCACCACATAGCCGTCATTCTCCAGCAGCTCCAATGCACTGCGTATGGTGGTGCGGCTTATCCCCTGCTGCTCCATCAGGGCACGCTCCGAAGGCAGCTTCGTGCCAGGAGCATAAACGCCCGTCTCTATGCCTTCCTTCAATTTGCTATATAGCCTGAAATATTCAGCCTGAACGTTCATGAACACCTCTATTAGATACCAGTATCATTTAGTGGTATGCCAATATTATACACAACTTTTGCCAAACTTGCAATACCTTTTGTTACAAAATTATTATTTTACAATTTTAAATACCAGATAACATAACTGGTATCTAAATACAAAAACAGTAATAGCATCCTAAATGTTGCGTCATTTTTGCAATTGCAGATTATGCAATTATATTCCCGAACATTTCAAATCCAACAGTTTCAATACACAACGAGGAGAAAAGTAAATGAACGAGACGAGTCGCGAGGAATTGGTTTCCTATATGAAGCAGTATGGCGTGGATTACACCACTGGCAATGTCACGCCAACATTGTGCGCGTTGTTCGGCATCGAGCCGCCAGACGTATGCGGCGGCTTCACCGTGCCGCAGGTGGTGGACCAGGCATACCACCTGTTCGGAGATGACGGCAAATGCCAGAAGGCTCTGGTTTTCTGTCCGGACGCGGTGGGCGATGTCCATCTGCAAAGGCACCCTGAAATAGTGGGCCGCATCAAGAAGGCCACTGACTTCATGTTCAAGGGCACCACCGTGATGGCAAGCGTAACCCCGGTCTGCTTCGCCACAATCTTCTCTGGCGCGTCGCCTCAGGTCCACGGCATCAAGGAATACATGAAGCCCGTGCTGGAAATCCAGACACTGTTCGACGTAATGGCACTTGCCGGCAAGAACGTGGCAATCGTCTCCGTCAATGGCTGCAGCATAGACATGATCTTCAGAAAGCGCAGAGTTGACTACTATTCACTGCGCACGGACGAGGCAGTAAACCAGCTCACGTTGAAGCTCATCGAAGAGGATTACTACGACCTCATAATCTCGTACCAGACGGACTACGACCACTATTCACACCTGTACGGTCCATGGTCAGACGAGGCAATCGGACAACTTGAACTCTCCGCAAAATACACAGAAAACCTGGTAGCCGCCACAGACAAATACTGGGCAAAGTACAACAGGGCCTTCCTGGTCACGCCAGACCACGGCAACCACGAAATCAGCCCCGAAAACACCAAGGGCTCACATGGCATGAACATCGCGGACGACATGGTGGTCAATCACTTCTACCGCCTCCGCCCCGCACAATAACGCAGAGGCGCAGAGTTTTATAAACGCAGAGGCGCAGAGGCGCAGAGGCGCAGAGGCTTTTATTTTTCTGCGTTTCTGCGCACTCGAGTCCCTAGCTTGTTTCCGCCAAGGCAT
>JAFZZD010000508.1 GCA_017615955.1 Victivallales bacterium | reverse complement strand
CCGTGGCCGCGCAGAATACCCCCCTGGCCGCGCAGAATACCCCCCCCTGGCCGCGCAATTGATTTTTATTTGAAGACGTTTGTAAAATTAGGAAAGACACATACATTTTGCTTGATTTATTGGGGATTTGGAAAGAATACTGGAGAAACGACAATGGCCCAGGAACGCATTACACATATAAAAATGGCTGATGGCACACTTGCTCCTGTTGAGTATAAGACGAATGAAGCGGAGTGGCCAGAGGATATTCGCAACCTGGCCAATGCAGCCAGGGAAGCCAGCCGTGCCGCCATTGCGCGTCTTTTAAGCAAAGGCATACCAGTGGTGTATGTCGTTGGCAAGGATCTTATTCGCCATTATCCCGATGGGCATGATGAGATAATCAAGAAAGATTTGCTTCCATGACAATACCGAGGATACGTGTCTTTGCCGGTCCCAATGGCGTGCATGGAAAGCCACAGCGAGGATAAGCTAATAGGAAAAATGTTTATAGGCACTTGAAAAATGGTAAAACTTTGTTACAATTACGGCAGGGTTTTGGAGTGTACTGTAATTTACTGAATACAATCTGGATAATTGCAATGGGCAAAGGCATATTGAAGTTTCTTTTAGGCGGTTTGATTGCGGGGGCATTCTGTTTGGCGCAGGAGGCTCCGCAGGAGGGGCAGCAGCCTGAAAAGCAGCCTGAAAAACAGGATGCGTTCCGCATAAGCAGGCGGCAGAATGGCCTGGTCATAGGCGTGGGCGAAAGGGAGATCCGCAACATCTACCTCAACACGAAGGCCAAACTGGGCGCAGCAGGCTTCTACCGCAGTTTCATGCATGGCGTCGTCGATGGGGATGCCATGCCTGTCGCATGGGAGAGCCTGGGCGAAAACCTCCCCTTGGACGAGGAGGGCTTCAAGACAAATGTGAAGTCCTCGGAATTGAGTTCAATTGTGCTGAACGCAGGCGAGAAACTTACCCTGCCCAAGCCAGTCATTTCGGGGGACAGCCTCCTGCAGCTCAAGGGCAAGTATGTGCGCTTCTTCATCTGGATCACTGGCGAGGACACTGGGCAGGGCATGGACCTCTGGTCAGGCGCGCCTACAGTCAAGGTGGAAATAGTGGACTTTGACGGGGAATTGCTTTCCTCAACTCCAGCTTATTTCCGCACCAGGGGCACATTCCCATGGTTCTGCTACTACATGGACGTGGAGATTCCGCACCTTAACAAGGCGCTTGCCACCGCCAATGAACCGAAAAAGGAAGCCCCCAAGCCGGCAAACGAGGACGAATTGGACGTGGATGCCTTGTTCGGTACAGCCGAGCCAGTCCAGAAGCCGAAGGACAAGCGGGCGGGCGGCCTTTACATGACCCTGTCAAACCCGGCCAGCGGAAAGGCTAAATTCTCCACACTGTCTTGGAAGACTGTCAGGGAAAACGAATTGCTGGAGAACCCGGCGCAGTTCACTTCCAGGATTGACCCCAAGACATATTCAACCGCGCCGAATCCCGACTACGACGAGCTGCCAATGCACCTGATGTTCGGAGTGAGCAGTTCTGGAAAGTGGGAGTTCCTCAAGGGCAACAATGGTTGGGGCGGCATACTCACATCGGACAAGTTGTCCGCCTATATGGACAGTGCCGCAACGGACTGGATGCACTGCGTGCACGCCATTCCAAAGCTGGTGTCCCTCTACAACAACGGAAAGCTGCTGAATACCTGCACTTTTGACAAGGATTGGGAAAGCACCTTGCGTGAGAAGCTGATGGCTTTGCAGGATCCCCAGACTGGAATGTGGATGGTGAATGGCAAACCTTCGCTCTACGCTACATACCAGGTCGTCATGAACTGCTTCCTGCCAGAGGGCATTCCACATCCGGGATACAAGGCAACTGAAACGCCGTGGCTGGGCCTGAAGGATTTCAAGTTGCAGAATGTGGACGCCATGATAGCCTCCATTATTGCGCAGCAGCGCCATTTCGGTGGAAAGTCTGTCCCCGCAGCCTGGAACAGCTATGCATTCATGGACGATGTGAATGACATCGAGGATGCAGACCTCCCCTGCGAGATGGCGCCAACCTCGTATGCGGCCCGTCTGCTTCTAGTGGCCTCCAAACTCACTGCCAACGAGAAAAGCAAGGCTGCGGCTGAGGCCTCCATCAAAGATGCCTGGCACTTTGTCATGAAAAATATGTTCATGCGCAGCGCGGCACAGTGGAAGCACTCCTATTCCGACAAGGTCCCCACTATACCTGACGCCATGTATGACTTCATTGAGGGAACCCAGTGGCTGGATTTGCGCCATGGCAAGGGGCTGCGTTTGCAGCCTCCAGCAACCACCTTGGATGAGGAGGGCGCGTTTACGCTGAAATGGAACAAGCCCGAAAAGGACTTCGTGTCGCTGAGGATATATGTGGCACCGGCTGACAAGCTGACCGCCGATTTGACGGAGGCGAACCTGGTGGCGATTGTGCAGCCCAAGTCCAGCACCTTGCTTGACCAGGATCCGTACAACGCAATCAAGGCAATCGTGGCGGAGGGCGAGGCCCGCTGGAAGATCACGCCAGCCGCCGTGGGCGCGAACTACATCGCCAGCAAGATTGCCGCATTGCCCAAGTCGCTGAAGACCTACAGCAATCCGGCTTCGGTCAAATTCAAGATACCCAAGAAGCCTGTCAAGCAGGCTGTGCACATCGCCGCAGTCACCGCATACGGGGAAATGTCCAACTTCATCACCTTGGTTGAGACAATTCCTGCGGCGGAAGGCGAGACCGAAGGAAACTAGGGTTCTAGGATCTTAGGGTGCTGGTGCGCCATGCAAGGTTCTCAGGGAGGGCGGTAGCATCACGCCTTGCCAGTTGCCGTAGTAGCGACGGCGTCCTCGCCGTCGCGTAAATGGTGTGCTTTACACCGCTAAAAGCTAGCCTTTGGCAGGGGACGACAGTCGCGGCTGCATGTCGAGGGTGCGACGGCGAGGACGCCGTCGCTACTACCACGGCCCAGCGGGGCCGAACAAATCAACAGAGGAAGCATAAAGTATGCGAAATGCTATGATACATAGAAAGAGTCCCTTCACGTTGATAGAGCTGCTGGTCGTGGTGGCCATAATGATTGTGCTGCTTGGAATCACCGCACCAGCTTTCTCGAAGATTACACGCGGCAAGGCTGTTGACACAGCATCGCGTATGGTGTCCTCCCAGCTTATGCTTGCACGTGCCGAGGCGGTTTCAAAGCGCAGATGCATAGCCGTGATAATACCAGGGCATAACTTGGATGCACCTGCAGATGGCAACGCGTATCACTATGCCAGTTTCAGGTCGGCGTGGGTCAAATACAATGATACGGCTGAAAGGTATGAGTTTGAAGACTGGGTTGAAGGCACAAGTTGGACTTTCCTGCCTATGGGGGGGGTGGTTGCCTATATTGATTATGAACAAAGAACGCCAAAGGCATTGAAGTTTGATAGTACCACTAAGTCTTATGTTCCTTCAGATACCACAAATTGGTTCACAGGCACATCCCTGCTGGACAGAAAGGACGAGGCTGAGACCGTCTTTGAGGTCAGTGCCAAGATGTTTGATGGACAGACACAGAGCAAGGGGGTGCGTGCCGTTGTCTTCAAGCCAGACGGGCGCTGTGACAAAAAGGTCGATGTGACTTTGATGGAAGGCGTGGTTGAGCCAGGCAGCAATGTGATTGACCGCATCAACGAACCCAATATTCACGTGCTGGATGTAAGCAGACTGACTGGGCAGCTTAAATATCTAATGTGAGGCTTTGGAAAATGTGCAATATGAAACGCAACAATTTTACCTTGGTTGAGATACTGCTGGCACTGGGTGTTGTGGTGATTGGCATTTGCAGCATCATGGTGCTGTTCCCTGTGGGAGCCAATGCCACCAGGGATGCCTCAATGGAGACATACGTGGCCAATTCGGTGGAGGAATTGTTGAATGGTCTTAAATACAAGTTGTTGAACGGCGAGTGGGATGCTTATGTGGGAGATAGTGGAAGCATTCCTGATTTAGGTGATACAGAAGTGATTGATGACAATTTCACTGGCACAAAGGAGAATTTTGATAGTTTGACCGAGAGTTCCGACTGGGAGGATGTCAATATCAATACCAAGAGCGGTTTCTACAAATACAAAAATGATGGAAATGTTTTTCAGTTGGTTAGTTACAAGGACACTAGCAAAGAACTGGGGGAGGACAAGGTTGACTTCCGCGCAATAGCCAGACTGGCAAAGAAGAAACTGAACACTGCAGCCTATTCTTCCAGTGGTGTCATATTCGACTATGGCAATGCTGTCTGCATACATGTCGAAGTTTCTTGGCCTGCTGAGGCGCCTTTTGAGGCAAGGCAGAAGGCCTACTACCTGATGGAAGTGTTTAATGAAAACTAGACTCTTTGAAAAGAGGTATTTCCAGCAATGAAAAAAACATTCAAATACACCTTGACAGAACTGCTGGTGGCAGTGGCTGTGCTAATGCTGATGATGACTTTCCTCATGCAGTTCGTGATTGGCTCACAACGCATTTGGTATGCTTCATCAAGCACCACATCTTTGTTTGACAAGGCACAGGTGGTGTTCTCCATTTTGGAGACTGACCTGAAGCAGTCCCTGTTTTCCAATGAAAAAGGTGGAACCATACCAATGTATCTTGCCTCTGATACAGACGCGAGTGCTGTTGGCTCTAAAAACACAAGTGTGAAGCTGGGATTGATAACTCAAATGACTTCTAAGGACCAGGGCAAGACTTTTAATATTTCAGCAGCAGGTTGGACGCCTGAGAAGAATACACAGTCGGAATATATAGTGAATGGCACCGCTTTTCCTGTCTTGTATCATTTTGACAGAAATCGCTACAGGCTATATAGGTTGGCACTTGACACTACAAGTTATGAGGTTGGCGGTGCGCAGAAGCCATTTTTGGACATAAATGGACTTTACTATGGCATTGACTATGAGAGTGCCGCCGCCAGCGATGTGGTTTTTGAGAAAGTCGCGGATTACTTTGATGAGGAGGTTAAGGAGATTCTTGCGGATGATTTGCTGGATTTCAGCATTGATATCGTTCCAAACTCAAAGTATGACAATAATGTATTGAAGGAGCGTCCAAAGGCCGTCCGCATTACAATCACGCTTTTTAATCACGAAAAATACCCAGATTTCGCTTTTAGGGAAGATATAAGTTCATCTGACGATAAGAAAGCACAGGAGGAGAAAATCCTTGATGACGCACGCACTTTCTCCAAAGTGATCTTTCTTCAGTAGTTTCTTGGCTGTAATTTAATGGGAGTTCCTATATGAAAAAGAATGTCAGACTAAAGGAAAAAGGCTCGGCATTGCTGTTCACCATTGGCATTTTGGCCTTGGCAATGATAATGGCGATGAGTTTTGCCTTCTCTTCCAGAACAAGCATGCAGGTCGCCAAGGTCAATG
>JAFZZD010000507.1 GCA_017615955.1 Victivallales bacterium | reverse complement strand
AATTGCTGTAGATTGATATTCCCTGCAACGTCTGCACTTCTGGCAGTGGTGGCTGCCCTTTTTCCTTGCGTGTGTTGGCCCCCCAGCCGTCATTGAGAATGTCGATGGTTCGGATGCGCCAGTCGGTGTGCTTTTCATTGGTGCAGAATCGGATCCAGTCGCCATGGGTTTTGCCCTCTGCGTCCTTATAGGTCCAGGTCAGGATGTGGGACATTGCCGCATCTGGATTCCTGAAGCGAATTTCGATGTATTTTGCGCCATTTGCCACATTCTTTTTCATAGGCACGTTGAATATGCCGTAATCGTATCTGAAATTGTCGTTATTCAGCGTGTAGAACAGGGAAATCACGCCGTCCTTGTATTCGTAGCGCGCCCCTTCCTTCACCACTTCGCCTGTCTTGTCATTAGGCATGGTGCGCACTCCGATGTGCACCTCCTTCTCTTTGCTGAACTCCTCGGCAAAGGCATCCGCCTTGGATGAAAGGGTCACTCTTGGCATGTTCTCGAAGTTCCAGAATGTGCCGTATGTGCAGCTCCAGCAGGAAAGCTCATGGGTCTCTCCCACACCGCTATTCTTGTTGCGGCAGACATTCAGGCCAAATTGCCCATCGTCGGGAATCTCCAGATTCTTCAGTGGAATGGCCGCCTCCATCGTGTAGCCTGCATCGCCACGGATAACCTTGACCTCGATTTCGGATTCATAGCTGACGTCAAGCTTGCGGTCTCCCCCGACATAATCCTGCACCGTGCCCAGAACATTCACCGTGGCATTGAAGATTTTCTTTGTCTTCCTGTCGCCTGGCTTGATGAAGAACTCAATCGAATCGTCTGTGAACACACTGGAATCGTGTACCGTAGAATTGCACTTCTGGTTCTTGGCGTGTGGATCACTGGCATCCACTGCGAAGAACAATTTGTCCTTGGTGGCAGCGATTTTCAGTTTGGTTGCATAGGTCGCGGGCAGGGGCGAATCGTTTCTCTGGAATGAGTATGTCTCCAGTCCCTTCCAGAAAGCGTCATCCAGCTTGCCGTCAATGACAGGTTCCATGTCCTTGTCAAACAGAACCAAATCCTTGCAGTGATTAAGCTCCTCGGCGTATGCGTTGGCGTTTTCGGTAAAAGCCTTAAGGTATCCCATGTAGATCCAGTCCAGGCGCTTTGCGTAGACGCTGCCTTCGGGGGCCAGCTTCTTTGCCTCGGCAAAGCAGTCATTCATGGCTTTAACGATCTCCGCTGGGTAGATTTCCTCGTACAGTTCCTTGCCTGTGAACTTTGAGTATGCGCTGTCTCCCGACTTTTTGACCGTCATCTTCTCCCATGCGTTCTGCTGTGTTTCGCAGAAGCGCTTCATCGGCATGGACGCAGGCCCCCAGAAGTACTTGTAGTACAGCTCCAGTTCCGCGTCCACATCCATCTTTTCGCCAGCCATCGCCTTCATGGCAAAGTACAGGTTAAGATGGGTCTGCGGCAAGTCAAATGTCTGTCCCGTGCCTATGTTTTTAGGCAGGTAGGGCAGGCCTCTGCGTGAATTGTTCAGTTCAAGGAAGGAAGACTTGATGCGTGGATAGCGGGCGTGCCATTCATACATGATGTGCGGCATGGCGTATGGCACACTGTCGTAAGGCATGAGATAATGCCATACCTGCAATTCCTTCACTTTGCAGCTCCAGGCCTTGACGATGTCATCACACTGCTTTCTGTAGAACTCGCAGCCTTGGTGAATGATATAGGGATTCACGCAGATCTGGACACTGACATTGTCAGGCAGATCAAATTCTGGCGGATAGTAGTATCCCTCGTACGCGAGTGCTGACACGACTTTGTCAGGGTATTTGACTTTTGCCCATTCCGCGAACTTCTTTATGAAGCCCCATACCAAGGGCGTCATGGTTCCGCGCCCCGCATTCTTTTTGATCATTGCCTGGCAGTTCTTGCAGTAGCAGGGCTGTGTGGTGTAGTTGTCGTCAGGCACCATCTGTATGTGCAGTGCGTCTGGACGGTTCGTCTTCCACAATTCGCCTTCAGGGCGGTTCTCGTACACAGCGTCAACAAAGTCGCAGTATGCCTTCAATGTGGCGGGATTTGAGAAGCAATACTGGGGATAGCGCTCCCATTTCACATTCCCATGCTTGTCAGTGGATTTGATGATGCCTTTGTTGCGGGTCTTGCCGTCCGCCTCCAGGGCGAATATCTCGTCCTGGTCCTTGGCGAAGAAGGCCAGTTCCTGCATGGAATGGCTGCCCTGCAGGTTCTGCTTTCCGAATGCCCGCAGATGGCGGCAATATTCAATGGAGTCATTGCCGCTGAAGTCCAGGAACACGTATGGCCAAAGTCTGCGGCAGTACAGTGGCGGCGTGACTTCGATGGGAAGGCCAGTGACGGTGACCTTGTCCAGCTTTTCATAGCATTCGCCAAAGGCGCCTGGCGTGTACCAGCGCACGCCCAGAAATCTTTCGATGAAGGAGTAAGTGCCCCAAAGCAGACCCAATATGCCATCCCGCGTCACGATCGGGTCAACGTCACAGTCCGCACCCATGATGGAGATGTCACCGCCAGGCAGCTCTGTAATGCGGTACGTCTCGTCATCAACATACTTTTCCGCTTGGTATATCTCCTGTTTTGGCAGATCGGCATGGGCTCCGATGTAGATGGCCTTTTTGTCGGCAGGCTTTGCCGTGGTGATGGGCATTTCAATGCCAGCCACTGCCTTCATGTATTTCTGAATCTGCTTTGCGCAATAGGCCGTGTTCTTGGGTGCCATGCTCTTGGTCACAATCACATAATCGCTCTTTCCTCCATTGGTGACTTCAAGCGCAAAAGATCCCAGGCACAGCACAACAAGTGTCAGCAAAAGTTTTTTTACCATGGCGTTTTATCCTCTATTCGCTCGACAACATAACCCTCAACGAACCGACTAGAATCGCGGAGTGGATTGATGGCGTCGCCCCATGTGCCATATTATAAGGAGTATGGCGTATCAACTGTAGTTCGCGCCCTGCAATTCTTACGACACCGTCAGCAGAGTGGCAACCATCTTATTATAATCTCATTCAGGCTATTTGCAAACAGCACCCCTGCCTTTTGAATCAATGCTGAGGCGGCTTCCTAATCGGTCAGAGGGGTAGCGACGACGACTCGTCGTCGCCCCTGGCATACGGCAATGCACCTGGCTGGCAATGCTTTCCTGCAGGTTTTCACCGAAGGCACCCGACTTTTCCGAGGCTTGGTGCTTT
>JAFZZD010000506.1 GCA_017615955.1 Victivallales bacterium | reverse complement strand
GTTACGCATGGTTGCGCCCTCCTGGCGTACATTGCCTACCCCCTTGGGGAACATGGTTATCTTCTTAATACATCTCCAGTTCGTATAGTTCTGCCTGGTATTTCTGGAACTGGAGCTTCAATTTCACCACATCCTGCTTCTTATTGAAGATGAATTCCGTACGGAATTCATCCTTTTTCACATCGTATGGCTGCTATTTAACGTATTTTCCCCGTTCCCAGCTGTTGAGTTCAAGGCCGTCAAGCTATGCGCCATGCACCACCACATGGTTGAATTCAGGTTCAAAAGTGGTGAAGAGCACTTCAATGGCGGCATTTGGGGATTTGGCGCGCCATACCAGTTCATTGTCCACGCCGTTGGTAAGCAATGCCTTCAACATGCAAGTATTGCCTGACCTGGCACCTTTGTCGATTATGCTGAACTCCAGTTCGCGGCCCTTTTCAAACAGGATGTTGCCCGCATTGGCCACTGCATCATCGTGGGCCTTCACCTTGGCACGCAATGCAGACAGCTTCTCCAAGCCCTCATCCTCCACTGCGCTGGTGAGAACGAATGCCTCGTATGGCTTGAACGTGAGCTTGAGAACGCCTTTTTCAGGCGTAAACGACCTGTCCCCGCGGAATTCATGAAGCTTGCCCTTGAAAAGGCTGGACGTCAGCACGGCGCTGGTCTCCTCTTGTGCCTCATTCACGGCCACCAGGACATACTTGCCCTTGAGCCGCTTGATGCAGGCCTCCACCTTGCCCTGGCTCTCCACCTTCACATCGCCATTGTCCTCTGGTGTCATTATGTATGGGCTGAGCCTGTCCAGCGACACATAGATGAAGTCCGAGGCCAGCTGCAATTCGTGGCTTTCAAAAGTCTGGTAGTAGATGTATGTGAAAAAGCCATTTGTGCCATTGACCACGGAGGTCCATGTCATGCAGTTGCATTCATCATAGTTGGGTGGCGTCGCCCACATGTTGATGAAATTGTATGCGAAGAAGCCCAGCGTCACCCATAGTCCCTTGCGTCCATTGCCGGCCTCTAGCGTCTCGCGGCATACCTTGCCCACAAAGGTGGGCGACTTCATGCTGCGCCGTCCCTCTGCGTCCACAACAGGCGTAAGATATGGATGCACGCGGAACAGGTCCGCAGTGTCTATATACGCCCTTGGCGAGCGGGTGCAGCAGATGACGGGGTTGTATGGATCAAGCTCCTTTATGAAGTCGTAAACGTATTTCAGATAAACAGGCGAGATGTTGCGGCACTCGGGTTCCTCGCCCAGCAGCCAGCCCATGATCTTCTTGTCCTTGTTCTCAAGGATCTTCTCGCGCAACTTCTCCAGATATTCAGGGGTGGGCTCCACATCCCTGGTGGAGCGTGGCATTTCTGGCTTCACCAGATGGTCAACCCAGACCTCCGCCCCCAGGCTGTTCACCACGCTGCATCTGTCCTTTGCATTTGGCCAGCGTTTCAGGTTCTTTGCGCTCACCATGTATCCGTCGCCTCCGCGCCAGCCCAGGAAGAATGCAGGCTTGCCATTGCGAAGATAGACACCATTTCTGCTTATTCTGGAATAATGCCCATTGGCTGGCATTGGCAGCCTGCTGACCTCTTCGCTGGAAGTGAAGGTGCCGACATTCGCCGTAATCGTGGCCTTGCCAACCTCCATTTTCCTGGCATCGAAAGTAAATGGCATCCTGCCATCCTTGACCTTGCCGTTCACGGTCTGCTTCAACTTTGCGCCAGAAATGGAAATGCTTGCCTTTGTGCCAGAAGGCACATTTGCGTACAGCACTCCGCTGATGTTTTTCGGTGCCTCATCTGGATAGAAGCTGTTGCGATAGCATGGCTCGTCCAAAGCAATGCGGCAGGGCTTGAAATTGATGTTGATCAAATAGTAGCGCCCACCGTATTCTCCAAAGCGCAGCAGCGTGCTGAATTTCTGGTTGTTTGCGGAAGCAGGAATCTTAAGCCCCTCAAAGAGCAATGTATTCTCCCCTTTCTTCAGCGCTGCAAAGTCCCTTGTGCAATTGAATGGCTCGCCAATCTCCAATTTGCCGGCAGCCCTGGCCACACCGGTGCTGACATTCAGCTTGAGCTTTCCCTCCAGGAAATCACCGTCCTGCCCTTCCGCTGTAAAGACCACATTGCCCACGGAGAAGTCCTGCGCCGCAGTCTTTGGCTTGAAGCCAGACACGGTGTTGAAATGCTCTGGCTCGGTGAATGACGCAATCAGGCTTGCCCAGCAAGTCGTCTCCACTGGAACAAAGCCCTTGCGCTGCCGTGCCACATTCATATACCACGCAGTTTTGAACTCCGTGCTGGGCGTGTGGTAGAAGGCGCTGTATGGAATATAGACCTCCGCACTCCAAAAGCCGTCGCCACGATGCGTGGCGCTTTGCCAAAGACAATGGTATTTCTCAAATGCGGCGGTGCCGCCTTCAACCCAGTACTGGCACCAACGCTCATTGTCAATGCCAATTGCAAACTGGTAAAATACATCCCTGTCCTTTCCAGGTGAAAAGAACAACTCGACGTGGTTTCTGCCAAAGACCTCGCCGTGGTTTTCATACGCGGAGGGCTGGACTGGTATCTCCGCCACCTTCGGCTCCACGCAATGCAGTCCCACATAGACGCCGCCTTCCGCCTTGATCATCTTGAACCAGGTCGGCTGGTTTTTCAGCTGCTCGCGCCCTTTCAGGTTCTTGAAGCCCGCAATCTGGCGTTCAGCGGCCCATTCAGCCTCGTCCAGCACGCCGTCGATTTTGATTCCAGCGGAAAACGCCACCAGGCACAAACACAAAAAGGCAACAGCAAATCTCATCGGCCTACTCCTTTATTTCAATCCTACTTTGAATATGACGGACTTCCTGAAGCCACCACCCAAAACACGCGCCCTGGCAAGCCAGACCGCATTCTTCGGCAATTTGAAATCCTTGACCTCGACAGCCGCCTCCCATACGCAGTCATCCTCGCCAGGAGGCAGAAGCTGCAAAGTGGACTGACCATTCAACTTGATTGGCTCGCCCTTTGCATTCTGGAACAGCAACGACACATCCTTCACCTTGCGGGCAGTGGTGATGCGGAACAGCAACTTGTCCCCAGCCTGTATTTCACCAGGAACAGCCGCCTGCTGCACTATGACCTCGGGATATACGTCAGGCTTTTTCACCAGCTTCATGCCGTTGATAGTAACCTGTGCGCCATAAAAATACGAGGTGACGGAAACCACGCTCTGCTTGACATTTTCATCCACTAGCTTTGTCACCAGCACGCAAGGCATTATTTCACGGACAAGCCCGATGCTTCCATTGCTGCCCTTGAAATGTCCGAAAGTAACACTGTTATATTCCTCGGAAAGGCTTACATTCCCCAATTCCACCACAAGCCAGGGATATTCCTTGTTGAATGGCATGCAGGTCTTGAGTTCGCCTTGTTTGCCAGTGGGCGTGACATATATCCCGTCCTTCCTGACTTCACATTCCACATCCTTGGAATACCAGACGCCGCCTTTCCAATATGCGCCTTCCAATTTGGCGACTGGATTGAATACCTTGAAATCCTCGCTCCACAACGTGTTCTCATCGGGATTCCGGATGACTTCCGCATTCAACAAGACAAACGTAAACAAAACGAAAACAAAATACGCCTTCATCTAGGAACCTCCTGTTGTTTTGTCATGGGCAAGGCTGTTATGTGGGTGCCGAGGCGGCTTATATGTGGGCGCCGAAGCGGCTGTTATG
>JAFZZD010000505.1 GCA_017615955.1 Victivallales bacterium | reverse complement strand
GGCTATTCGCCTGGCAAGTTCAACGTGATGGCCAATTTCTTCGAGGTCTATGAGTACCACGCCCACGCCTGGGCGCAGATTTTTGTCCCCCCATTTGGCTGGATGACCTTCGACGGCGTGCCGCCTGGCGAGCTGAATCTCAACGGCAAGCAGAACATCATCACCTCCATGCTGGATCCCTTCGGCGACAAGTGGAACGCGACGCCTCCCGAGCTCTCCTTCACACCCCCAAAGAAGCCAGAGCCGAAGCAATCGGGCGACGTGAAGAGCAGTGATGGCAAGGAGACCCCCATGTCGGAGTCGCAGCAGGTGGCCGAGGAGCTCTATGACACCATCTATGAGAAGGCTGCCATGGACAACAACACGATGGAACCCACCGTCGAACAGCTTGCACGCGCCGCAGGAGGTATGCTGAAAGAGAAGCTGCTGGAGTGGAAAGGACAGGCCATTGAAGCAGTGAAGGCTCGCCTCCGCTCCTGGAAGGAGGCGGTGATGCGCAGGTGGAACGCGTTTTGTGCATGGGTGAAGGCACGTCTCTGGCGTTTGCTGGGCAGCCTTTTCATCCTGTTTGCCGTTGTTTTTGCCGTGAAGCTCAACAAGCTTCGTCTTGTGCGCTTTGCCAAGCGACTGACCAGCAAATACCGTTGCTGGCGCCTCTGGAAACACATTTCGGCTGGGCAGCTGGAGGGTCGGGAGTACATCTCCGCCTGCCAGAAGCTGAATAACGAACTGCTGGTGCTGGCTGGATTCCGTGCTTCCCCTAGCAGAGACCTGCTCGAAAAAGGAGAGCTTTTCCCAAAGGAAGCTATTTCCCTGCAACAAGACTATTGTCTCGTGGCGCAGGCCGCCTTCGACCTTTGGTATAGTCCGCATGCCCCATCGGATTCTGTCATCCAGCAGGTGAAGGAGGCAGCTTTGCGTTTCCGTGAAAACATAAAGAATAGCCAACTTAAAAAAGAAGCGTAAGAATATAATATTGCACCTTGTTTTTCGTTTTTTTGTTAGTAGAATTTGTGAGTAGCTTTTTTTGAAGAGCAAAACATTTGTATTTTCATCCAAATGCCCTGAATAACTGGGGCGAAACTCAAAAAGGAAAAACAAAAAAATGAAGAAACGCCAATTCACCCTGATCGAACTGCTGGTTGTCATTGCCATCATCGCGATTCTCGCAGCCATGTTGCTCCCCGCCCTCTCCAAGGCCCGCGAAAAGGCCCGTGCCATCTCCTGCACCTCCAACCTTAAGCAGATTGGTCTTGCCATGAGAATGTACATTGACGATAACAAGGGCGGTCTGCCTGGCAAAAACGCCTCTGCCCAGACTATTGAAGTTGCTGGTACAAACCGCTCGAATCCGACCTGGCGCGAATACCTCTATGCCAATGTCGGCGATGTGAAGACCTACAACTGCGGCTCCGCCACCAACAACAAGTATGATGGCACGGTTATCCTTAAAGGCCACTATGGCATGAATGGCAACTGCCATGGCAAGTCTGATGGTCTTTTCGCGAATCCCAGCACGACCGCCTTCTTCGCAGATGCAGGTGATAACGCCACCAACGCATTTGTCCTGAGCGCTCACGCACTCTTCGCGGATGCCTCCACCTCATACTCTGGCATTTCCCTGCCATCCTCCGAGTCTGCTATATATGCGAAAGTTGCTGCTGGTGGCTCCACCAATACCACTGGTATCCACTCTCGCCACGGCAACCAGGCCAATGTCTGCTATGCGGATGGCCACGTGCAGTCCGTCAAGGACACCTCCATCCCGACCTTCTCCCTTTCCTCCAGCAAGTTCTGGTGCCCCGCCTACACTGGCAACAACGACTAAGCTGAGTGCTTAGAGGCAATTATTACCTCCCTATTTAGCACGCAAAAAAAGCTCCCGTTTCTTTTGAGACGGGAGCTTTTTTTGTTTCTGCCATTTGTAAACGTGAGAAAAGGTTGTATCTTTGTAGCCAAGCCTATTAGTTTGTTTTTTGCCATAAACAATTTAACCCACTAAAGGAGAAAGAAGAGATGCAGGAATTTGCTTTGTTTGGTGGAACCCCAGCAGTTGCACCTGGGACAGTGAAGACGTGGCCTCCAATTACCCAGGAGGACCGCGATGCCGTGAACGCCGTG
>JAFZZD010000504.1 GCA_017615955.1 Victivallales bacterium | reverse complement strand
CGCCTCGGCGCCCACATCCTTGTCCCGCCCCGCGGCTGTTCCCGCTATGGCAACTTGAGTGGGCGCCGCCTCGGCGCCCACATCCTTGTCCCGCCCCGTGGCTGTTCCCGCTATGGCAACTTGAGTGGGCGCCGCCTCGGCGCCCACATTAACAAACAATGAGAGCATCTTTCCATACATTAGGATGCCGCCTGAACCAGGCGGAGACAGCCCTGGCGGCAGACGATTTGTCGCGCCATGGCTGGGAGATCGTCCCCTGGCCAGGCGAGGCAGAGGTCCTTGTAATAAACAGTTGCGCCGTAACTGGGGCGGCCTCCCAGAAGACGCGCCAGGCAGTCAGCCTTGCCAGACGCCGTTGCCCAAACGCAATCATAGTCGTGATGGGCTGCGATGCCAAGGTGGACGATTGGCAAGGCAAGGCGGATTTGATTGTGCCCCATCCGATGACCCAGCCATTGAGCCAGCTGCTGGGGCTGCAATTGCCAGCCGCCATAACGCCTGGCGAGGAGGGCAATGGCTTCAGGCTGGAAGGCGCGGCACGCTTTGCGGAAAGGACACGCGCCAACCTGAAGGTGCAGGATGGCTGCAATTTCTTCTGCTCCTACTGCATTGTGCCGTATGCCAGGGGACGGGCGCGTTCCAGGGCACTGGACGACGTGCTGCGGGAGGCAAGGGAACTAATACAGGCTGGCTACAAGGAACTGGTGCTATGCGGGGTGAACCTCACCACCTACAACGATGGCGGCATTGACCTGGCTGGGCTGCTGGAGAGGCTGCTGGAATTGGGAGATGGCTTCCGCATCCGCCTTGGCTCCTCCGAGCCAGGCGATGTAATCCCACGTGTGGTTGATTTAATGCGCAAAGAGCCAAGAATATGCCGTTTCCTGCATCTGCCCCTGCAATATGGCGAAGACAGCATTCTCAAGCGCATGCGCAGGCACTACACCGCAGAGCAATATGCGCAAATTGCCCTGGATGCCGCAGAAAAACTGCCTGGCCTCTGCCTGGGGGCCGACATAATCACTGGCTTCCCAGGCGAAAATGAGGAAAGCTTCCAGAAATGCCTGGACTTTGTGGAAAGGCTGCCCTTTGGATTGCTGCATGTTTTCCCATATTCCCCCCGGCCAGGCACACTCGCCGCCACCTACACAGACAGGCCATCCAAGAATCTTGCTGACAAACGCGCCGCTCAACTGGCGCAGCTTGGCGCACGCAAAGCGGAACTTTTCGCAAAGTCGCAAATAGGCAAAACCCTGGATGTGCTCATTGAGGACGATGGCGCCGGCTGGTCTGACAACTACCTGCACGTGTCCCTGCAAGGCGCACAGGCGCCCCGCAATACTATAGTGCCAGTCACGATAGCAGAATACTGCGGTGGCAGAGAACTTCGCGGAAAGGCACACATAGAATTACAATAATTCTCTTGGTTTGTTCCCGCTAAGGCAACTTGAGTGGGCGCCGCCTCGGCGCCCACATGAACTCCCCTAACCAACATGACCAAAATCCGCATAACAGTAATACGCAAGGCAAACTATCCCGACTTGAGCGAAAAATACGAACTTCCCATGGAAAAGCCTTGCACTTTGGAGGAAGGGCAGGTTTTCATTGTGGACGGCTACAAACGGCCCGAGGGCTTCTGCGACAGCGCATGGGAAAGCATATCCCCATTTGTAATGACACTCGCCCACGGCGGACATTCCATCTACGGCAATTGGATGAGGAACCCCAGATCCGCCATGATATCCTGCAACGACGGTTTCCGCCCTGTCAGTTTTCTGATTGAGGCGCTTGACGACGAATGAATCTTTCGTAGCAATGCACCAAGGCGGCGCAGGCTGCAATGGCCAGCAGCGGCGTAAAATACAAAGTGAATCTACCGTCATTGTCATTGAATGTCAGTGCCACCACAAAGGCGTGCGCAGCCAGCATGGTGGCAATAACCCAGGCCTGGGGCAGGCGCCTCTTCAGCACAATGCCAGCCAAGCCCAGCAGCGCAATGGGCAGATGATATGCCAGCAAAAACAGATTGTGCGCAAAAGAATAACTGGGGCGTATGCGCAGGAACATCACGCCAAGCCGCTTTATCACCAGCCAGCCGCTGGCAATGGGATGGCGCAGTCCATACAGCACCCCGTCCAGCAGGCCTGTTTTAGTGAAGTCAGCCTCTGGCATTTTCACGCGCCAAAGATCCTCGCACCAGACTACCTCGCCTGAATACAGCTTGATCGTGGGGCTTTGCTGCTGTATGCCGCCTTCGGCGAATGCAACAGAGCACAGCACATATCCCAATATGATTGCCACTGCGCAAAGCACCTTCCACTGCAAGCGTGGCACAAGTGCAAAGCACCATAGCATCAGTATTGCAGGAAGTTGTATCCAGCCTGTGGGGCGGATGAACGCCGTCAGCAAAATCCATGCAAAGACCAATGGCATACGCCAGGCACGTCCCTTTTCCATTGCCCATAGCGCAAGGAACGCGTTTATGCACACGCAAGATGTGTAGATGGATTCCGTCATGATTGCGCAATGCCAGGCGGCAAACTCCGGGTTCAAGGCAAAAAGCGCAGCAGCCAGCAAGGCGCAAATCTGCCCCCCAATCCGCAGGCCAATGTTGTATAACGCAGCCAGCGCGGCCAGGGCAAAGGCAAGGTGCAGGAACACAATGCCACGTCCTGCAATGCCATACAACAGGCAATAGCCCAGATATGAGCGGTGTATGTCCTCCAGCGGTTCGCCATGCAGCAAGGCATGGCCGCCCTGTATGTAGCGCCATGAATCGCCAGTAAGCCTGGCATTCGCAGGCGACACCACATATCCCTCTGGCCCGGAAAAGCCGCTCATGGGAAATATGCCTGGATGGCAGTACATGAACGCCGTCACGCAAACAAGCGCCAGTGCCAGGACAAGCAGTATTTTGTTGTGTTTGGTCATAGTTTTTATTGTGGGCGCCGAGGCGGCGCCCACTCAAGTTGCCTTAACGGGAACAACCCAAGAGAATTATTGTAATTCTATATGCGTGTCGTTTGCTAAGGCAACTTGAGTG
>JAFZZD010000503.1 GCA_017615955.1 Victivallales bacterium | reverse complement strand
GCAATGCGTTTTGCACAGAAGTGCATTTCACACGCCAGGAGGAAATAAGTGCAGGAAAACTTGGCGAAAGACAAAGGCAGGTCAGTACTCCATTGATCTTCGCCGAGGTAATTGCGAAGTATGGCGTCTATCAGAATTTCCTGCACTACTACATTGAGCGCCCGCTCTTCTTTGACCGTTCAACGCGAAACGAACACGCATTCGAGAGCTTTACCAAGAGAAACTTCATTCAGAGCGAGATCCCAGCCATACAGGCTGCGGGACTTGATGGCTTCGGCACATTCTGCGTCTCCAAGGGAAGCGCGGTCTTCAAATACTTGCCCTGGCTTCAGGAAGAAAAGTCGAAGAACTTCATGCTGCTCCCAGAGTATCTCTATGGTGAACGCATTCCTCCTGATGGAGGGCGCATCCTGAAGGCCGAGGCAATCGCGAAAATGATAAGGAGACTGAATGACTGCGAATACGGACCCAAAACCGCCGATGGCCGTCTCATCCTTGGCAGCTGGAACTCCCAGGTGCTCACTATGGCGGAACATAAAAGGCTTCTGGACGCAATACGCAAAGAGGCTGGCACGGACAGATTCTGCCTGACAGGGGAAATTTTCATCCGAACAAGGGAGGCTCTGGAAGGCGAATACCGCCGCAATAGGGTGCTAAAGGAATCCCAGCGAAAGCTGTACAGGGACGCTGTGCAGAATGTGCTGGACCTGTTCGGCGGGCTGCAGATGTGCGTCCAGAACCGTACACGGCAGGAGAAAGGCGATTTTCCAATGGCGTATTCGACTGATTATTTCCGCAAGGAGAGACTGCCCATGCTGAAGGAGATATTTAGCCAGCCCCAAAACAGGGACAAGGTTCTGGGCTGCGTGGTGTATCAGGGATATGTGAATCCCATGCTGGGCTTCGTGATTGGTGAATACGGCACTTCCGCGCTTAGGCATGGCATGGATGACAGCCTGGCCCTCAATCCGGACTATATCATTCTCTTCGAGTGGAACGAGGCAAATGAAAACACCTCATTCCAGCCTAGTGTTTACAATGGTCGCGCAGTCACAAGGATATTGCGCTACTACTCCAGCATAATGAAAGGCACGCCCCTAAAACCCCTTGCTGGCGATGATCTTAGGCGACCAAACGCCATTGTCTCGTACCGCCCTGCGTTGAAACTGGGTGAAACCATTTACCTTGAGATGCTCAATGTGCCTGATGGCAGCATGGACAAGGACTACACGCTGCAACTACAGCTTTGCAATGCGTCTGGTGTGGTCATACACGCTTTCCCAGTGGAGACCATGCACCATGACAAAATGCATGCGGTGACATATTCGCTGCCCTCCGAGCAATTCGCTGGCGAACTTCTTTTGCAGCCCAGGCTGCTGGTTAATGGCACGCCTCAGCCAGGGCTGGGCGGCATACGCCTGGCAAGCACGATGTGCATTAACTACAAGGAACTGCGCCAGGCAATCAGGGAACTTGCGGTGCCAGAGCGTGTTGCATTGGAAGTCAAAAGCATAGGCGATTCGCTTTACAAAGTGCAAGGAGAATATGCCGGTGCATCTGATTTGGCGTCAGTGGAACTGATGGAGGATGAGGATGAAATAGCCGCAGTTGACCCGAAGAATGAATTCGACTATGAAAACAAGCAACTGTTCTACGCATCCTTCACTACGCTTAAAAACATCCCCAATCAAACTGTTGAACTCAACATCGAGGGCAGTTCCGCATGGAATATACGTCCTTGCCATCATTGCAACGTGAATTTCGGAAAATGGGAACGGGAGGGTGACAAGGTTCGTTTCACTGGATGCTATTTCGGCTCGGCGGAAATGGCACTTCTTGTGGAGGTCCCCAAAAAGGATGTCAAGCAGGCAATGCTTACTGTGAACATGCCAGGACGCGGCGTATGGACATTGCCACTGCAACCAGCGTATAAACAAGGCGTTTACGCGCAAATACTGGACAGCCCATTGAGGCTGGACATACAGAGGATGGACAATCTGCCCGATGTGCCACTGCACATTGGCCAAAAGAAGGCTGTGATGAACCGAATAGTTCGCAGCGCAGGCAGACATCCGCTCTATCATCTGCGTGTCATCGGAAAAGACGGTTCAATCTTCAGAACCCCATTGACGGCGCCTGTACCTTACGAGAACAATGCACCTAAAGTAGATATAGATGTGTTTTCGGACTATTACGGAAAGCCAGTCAAGGCCAATGTGCCTGAAGACAGCGTGCCTAGGATTGACTACGTCTTCAATCCGCAGGCTGGGGAGGCGATCCTGAACACGAGCCATCCGCAGTTCAATGGTCAGCTAGGCGGTGGCTTCCCATATATGGAGGCGTTCTGGGAGGAGCCGCCGAACCAGGCCAGCGGCCCGCAGCCGCCAGCCATTCCAGGCAGCACACGCGCCCCAAAATGGACAATTGAGAATGGGCAATGGGTGCTTGACTTCAACGGCGGCAACTACATCAACTTCAGCAACAGGGCATTTCCCATAGGCGCATTCACCGTGGAATGCGAAATAAAACCAGAGCAAAATGATGGCATCATGGTGCTTTTCAGGCACGCCAACCGCTATACTGGTTCGATATCAATCTTCCTGGACAATAACATTCTCCGCGCGGAATTCTATGACAAAGTCGGCAAACTCCACAAGTTCAACAGTGGCTTGGCTGTTCCCGCAGGGCAATGGTCAAGCATAAAAGTCAGTTATAATTTGCGCCAACTCACCTTCAATGTCAACGGCAGCAAGGCAAGCCGCCCATTGCAAGGCAGGGCATTTCTTTTCAAAACCAGCATCTTCGGTGGACATAATGGCAATGATGGAGTAGATTTTCGGGGCAAAAAGACCTCATTCTACAAAGGAAGACTCAGACGCCTGAGCATACTGCACCAGGCGGTGGAGTAAGTCGAATTGCTTTTATGGAACTGCGAAATTACAGACTGTTTCTTTATTCAAAGTGCTTTCTTGGACTGGACATATTGCCGCGCAACTGTGGCATGCAAATAGTGTCAGGCGGTGAAAGATATGGATGGAATGGCCTTAAAAGAGGCGATGAGCAGTTCTACATCTTGCAGTACACAGTCTCTGGATGCGGAGAAATTCGCGTCGGCAAAGATATACATTCCCTGCCGCAAGGAAGCGCGTTTTTCATCAAGGTTCCCAGCGACCACCACTATTACCGTCCCCATTCATCAAATTTGTGGCAGTTTTATTTCTTCACGTTCAAGGGCAAGGATGCCTGCCGATTGGGGGATGAATTCACATCCAAGTATGGCAACGTATTTCAAATCGCAGAGAATGCATCGTGTCTAGGTACGCTGAAGGAGATTGTCATTGGAAGGGGTAGCTTGACCATGGACAATCCATACATGGCTTCAGCAAAGGCATACTCATTTTTGATGCAGTTCTTTTCCGATGTGGAGACACCCGCAAAACGCACGAGACAACAATTGTTGCTGGATGACGTCACAGCCTACATTATGGAGAATATGGCATCGCCTCTCCTGATAGGCAATCTGGCCAAAAGATTCAACTACAGCAGAGAGTATTTCTCACGGACCATTCACCAGGCATCAGGCATGACTATACAGCAGTACATAAATGACCTGCGCCTGAATATGGCGGCCCAAATACTGAAAAACGAGCAATGCTCCATCAAGGAGACCGCCGCAATGGTGGGCTTTAACGAAGCAAGCTATTTTTGCCGCGCATTTCGCAAGAAACATGGGCTTTCACCAAAGCAATTCGCCTTGATGGCCACCAAGCAGCATAATGATTAAGGCAAGGGAGGCCAAGGGCTAATCACGGGGACGATATCAGTGAAGGCGATGGATTGTTGCCATTAAGGTTTATTGTCTGACAATTGCTTTAGGTCCCGCTCCAATTCTTGCAGACTTTGTTCCCGTTCTTCCTCTGCCAGTCGAGCACGAAATAACTCCAGTTGACGTGCGCTGTTTTCCTCGGCCAGTTTATGGCTGATACTACCAGCGTTATGAAGAAGTTCGCGTCCGTTGAAGACCAGCAGCATATCCAGACGCTGGATCCAGTCATCCATCGTCATTGGAATGTGCTGCTGTGCCTGCGCCTCGGCAAATGCAAGATATTGTTCGACCAATAGGCCAAGTGCCTTCATCTCGTCTTCGTTAAGGTAGTTCTTTGCCGTCATCGCATCCTGCTTGGTAATGCGTTTGGGCAGTTTCTTGTCGTATGACTGCATTCCCATTAGCGGCAGCTCAGCATTGGCGCGCCGCACCACCAATTCCGCAGCCGTCTGCTTGCTGATGGCCCATAGCAACTTGTTCTGAACAACCTTGAAGAACTCAATGGTGCGCTCGTCTTTCGGGTTATAGTCAATGCTGGTGGTGTAGATGTCCTTGATTTTCTGATAGAAGACACGTTCCGACAGACGGATTTCCCGCAGACGTTCCTGCAATTCGTCAAAATATCGCAAATCCACTCCGTTCTTCATGCGCTCGTCGTTCAGCACAAATCCCTTGCGGATATATTCCTTCAGGACATTTGTCGCCCATTGGCGGAACTGTGTCGCGCGGCGGCTATTGACGCGGTATCCAACCGAGATTATGACATCTAGGTTGTAGAATTTCAGCATACGCTGCACTTGACGACTGCCTTCCTGACGAACTTGTAAGAAATCCTTACAAGTTGCCTCTTCCAGCAATTCTCCATCGTTGTATATATTTTTAATATGCAAGGTGATATT
>JAFZZD010000502.1 GCA_017615955.1 Victivallales bacterium | reverse complement strand
GGACATACTTGACGCCGTACTCCTTGAGGGCTTCCCAGATGCGGTCGCCGGTCTCCATGTCCACATGCTGCATGCTGCCAAGAGGAAGGTGGAATTTACGCAGGAGAGAGTCGTCCGGGAGGACTGCAAGAATGTCCGTAAGGGCATTGCCGATGCCTAAAATAGATTTCATATCGTGCCAGATTACCTACAAAAATAACCAAAAATTACGGATTTTCCATTAACTTTGTGAAGCCGATGGACAAGAAAACCAAAAATATTCTCCAGTATGTGTTCTGGGCCGCAGTTGCCGTGGTCCTGGTTGTGATCTGCATAAAAGCCATAGACTGGAAGGAATTCATCGGCGCTCTCAAAGTTTGCAAATGGGAATACGTTGCCGTGGCTTTTGTCATCGGCTGTATCTTCATTGTTGTTAGAGGCATTCGCTGGCACATGCTCATCAAGCCGATAGATCCCGCCATCACAACCGCTGCAGTGGTGAACGCATACGGAATCGGCTTTCTGGCAAACCTGGTCCTTCCACGCGCAGGAGAGGTGGTGAAAATTGGCTACGTGGTCAAGAATTCCAAGCATTCTTGGGACGCCATCCTGGGCACCTACCTGGTGGAAAAGGCTGTGGACGCCATCGTCCTGCTGGGCCTGGTGGGGGCGTTTATTATAGGCGCCTGGGGCAAAGAAAACCTTGAATTTGGAACAGGCGGGCCGATGGTCTGGGGCACGGAAGCCCTGGCTGCAGGCCTTGTCCTGTTTGTCCTTCTGTGCTACTGGCTGCGGAACAGGGGCGGCCTGTGGGGAAAATGCTGGGGGTTCATCGCCGGAATCGGCAAAGGCCTCAACACCTTCCGTCACATGGAAAAGCCGTGGCTGTTCCTCCTGTACACAGCCCTTATCTGGATAAGCTTCTGGCTTACAAGCGCTTGCATGGTTTGGGCACTCAGGGACATTGCCCCCTTCACCCAGCTCAACGGCTTCGATGCCTTCAACTTCATGGTGGCCGGCAGCGCAAGCACCCTTATCCCCGTCCCAGGCGGCTTTGGGGCTTATCATGGCGCCGTTGCTACGGTTATGCAGGTGCTCAACGGCATTCCTCTTGGCAGCGGAATGATTTACGCCACCCTCAACCATGAAACGCAGATGCTGGCGCAAGTGGTTGTGGGCTTCTGGAGCTACATTCGGGAAACCTTCGTCCGCAAATGAAGAAGTTCGCCCTCATAGGCCATCCTGTGGCGGGGTCTTTGAGCCCTGCCCTTTTTAATGCTGCTTATGCTGGCCGATATTCCTACGACCTCATAGACGCTCCTTTTGAGGAGGCCTGGGGCCGATTTTTATCTTCCTACGACGGCATAAACATCACCGCTCCATACAAGCAGGATGCTTTTGCAGCTGTTGACTGGATATCCCCTGGTGCAAGCGCTTGCGGTGCTGTTAATCTGGTTGTAAAGTCTTTGGATGGGGAGTTGCGGGGATACAATACAGATGTTGACGGTGTTATGGGAGCCATTAAGGAATGTGGTCTTGCCGTATCCCGTGCTCTGGTGCTGGGCGCCGGCGGCGCTGCACGCGCTGCAGTTGCAGCAGCTCAGCAGCTTGGCTGCAGCGAGGTTGTTGTAGCAAACCGCACGCATGAAAAAGCAGTGTCATTGGCTTCCGTCATGGGATGTCAGGTTGTGCCGCTTGCAGATATTGGCCGCTTGTCT
>JAFZZD010000501.1 GCA_017615955.1 Victivallales bacterium | reverse complement strand
GCTGAAGGCGGCGGTCATGCCTGACAATATGGCGGAGTACTTTGCCCCGCGTGAGAACATACTGGGGTTGCCTGACTTCAAGAGCAACTTGCCGAACGCCCGCTTGGCCCGCGTGGAGGACAGGCGCAAGGCATACCGAATGATTTCGCTGCAAATACCCAATGACATCACGGAGGAATGGGCGGACGCAAAGGCCAGGGAACTCAAGGAACTGGGCTTCAATTTCATATTGTCGGAGGGATGCAGAGACCTGATGCAGGACGAGACGGAGAAGCCCTCGCCGCGATATGCGAATCACCGCAAACTGGGCAAGCTGATCGCGGACAGCAACATCATGATCAAGGCCTGCCATAAATACGGCATGGACTTCATACACCACATCACATGCACCATGGTGGATGCCGCCATATTTGAGAAGCATCCTGGCTGGAAGGCAATCAACCTCCACACTGGCAATTCCGACATAAACGGATACGGCACAGCCAACACCTGCATCAACAACGACGATTTCTGGAAGGTCTGGTTTGCTAATCTCAACCGGCTGCTTACGGAGGCGCCCTGCGAAGGCATCATGATAGACGAGATACAGTTCTTCGGCACGCACCTCTGCGGGTGCGACTACTGCCTGAAGAAGTTCACCGCCGACACTGGCTACGAGGCGCCTGTTGTAAAGCATTTCGGCGAGTGGGCCAGGCGCAATCCTGCCGCACGCCTGGAATGGTTGCACTGGCGGGCCCGCAAGGTAAGGGAACGCCATCTGGAATGCAGGGCGCTGCTGCGCGGCATCGATCCAGAGGCGACCTACAGCATATACCTTTGCAACAACTCTAGCGGCTACTCCTATAATGCGGCGGGCCTTGAAATCGGCGGCTATCTCCCATTCGGCGATTCAATCGGGCTGGAAAGCGAACCACACGACCACAGCTACATACACTACTGGCCCCTGATGTTCCTGGAGATGAAATACCTGCGGGCCGTCGCAGAGCATACTGGCAATGCGTTCTGGGCGCTGTACTACACACGCTCTCCTGCCCACGACATATTGTCGTATTTCATCGGGCTGTCCCAGGGCGGGCGCCACTGGTGGTACATGCGCCAGAACGACAATGGGCAGGGATGGCGTCCCTTGCTGCAATGGGAAGTCGAGCGTCAGAATCTGCTTATAGACACCCATGCATACAATGACGTGGCATTGCTTTTCTCGCACCAGACCCGTGATATGAATGCTGTGGATGCATACATCTGGCTCAAGAGCTTTGCAAGCACCTGCAATGCGCTTACATTCCACAATACGCCATACCGCGTTGTGATAGACCGTGATCTGGAGGATGCCAAGGCGCTGTCCCACAAGGCCTCCACAGTGATGGCTATTGACGCGGCCTGCTGGAATGACAGGCAGGTCGCGGCAGTGGTGGACTTTGTCAAGGATGGCGGCACTCTCATTACAGGCGCCAATGTGGCATTGACCACGCCTGAATACAAGAACAACGGCAACTTTGCAATACGCGAACTGCTGGGCTTTGACTATGACGGCACGGCAAAGGGCGACTTCAGCTTTGTCATAAAGGACCAGGCATTCGGCACGCCAGGGGAGAAAATACCCTACAGCGGGCCAGTGACCAAAATCAAGAACATTGACAAGGACGTGAGCGTGGCGGCGGAGTTTGTCTCATCCAAGGGCGAGACATATCCAGCCCTGCTTGTGAAGGGCACCGGCAAAGGCAAGACCGCATATTTCGCGGGCATTCCATACAACTGCTATTTCTACAACTTCTACAACGAGAGCTATGTGGTGCCTGGCGAGGTATGGAAGGACAGGCGCAATCCGCAGTGGGGCGCGTTCTTCAACAGGCTGGCCACATTCAATGTCAGCAAGCCAGTGCTGAAAGTGGACAACATTCCTTATGGCGTGGTGGTTGAGGCCCATAGGCAGGCATTTGGCACCGGCTCATCGATACAGGTGCATCTTGCCAATTTCCTGGGCGCAATGACCAGGGAGGGAATGCAGCCAAAGCTGCGTGAATTGAGTTTTCCGCCCATTGCGGAGTATCGGCCAGACAAGTCAAGGCCCATGTCCATAAGCGTCAAGGCACCTAATGCGCACAGCCTGTATTTCTTCAGTCCCGACTTTGATGAAATCGTGGAATGGAAGTTCACCAGAAACGGCGAGTATGTCAATTTCACAGTGCCTGACTTTGCCCGCTACCTAATTGCGTATCTTGCGGAGGGTGAAATAGACGAGTTGAAAAGGGTAGGGCGTCCCTTTGTGAAGGATTTCCCTGCGGCAAAGCCAGTCTTGCAGAATAACACAGCCCCGCTGCCAGGAAAGTACGATGCCGAGGCGCCTATTGCCTTTGCCGATACGGAGGCATTCCAGGGCGGCGTCAAGTGGAAGGTGTGGTTCCAGCAGGAGCCGATTACAATTATGTATGGCGACATGAGCAAAGCCACCACGACGAGTGTCACGCTGGAGGTCAAGTCTGCCTTGAAGAAGCCAGAACTGGTGCTGGGCGGCATGGATGACAACAGGACCACCAGCCGCGCACCAATCAAGATTGAATTCCAGGGCAGGACAATTCACAATGGCACGACTGACTATCCGGACAACGCATGGGCGGTGCATTCATTCCCCCTTGGAGTGGAGACCTTGCCGCCCGGAAAATACACTGTGACCATAAGCAACACTGGCAAGGGCCCCATTCGCAATGTCCCCTGGTTTGGCATAAGCTTTGTTCAGTTGCGTTCTGGAAAATAAGGGGGTAATTGGGTTTGCGCACTCTGTTCGCGCGGCCATTGGCCGCGCGTCAGGACGTGGGTGTTCGCGCGGCCATTGGCGCGCGTCAGGACGTGGGTGTTCGCGCGGCCATTGGCGCGCGTCAGGACG
>JAFZZD010000500.1 GCA_017615955.1 Victivallales bacterium | reverse complement strand
GAACAAGCGACAGGGTAAAGCCTCGGACATCCCGCACGAGGTGGCCAACCTGTGCTTTGTCCAACAGGCAAAAACGAACAAGTAGGCCAACTTGAGTGAGTGCCGCTTCGGCGCTCACATAATTAGGTCCCATGATTATTTACCTACCCTCATGGGGAACAGAGCTAAAACTAAAAAGGCGGGGTGCGGAAATCTCCGCCCCCGCTTTGTACGTCAGCCAGTATAATTACTTACCGCTGATTGCGCCGTGGCCTCTGAATATACGTGTCAGAGAGAATTCGCCCAGCTTGTGGCCGACCATGTTTTCAGTCACAAACACGTTGGTGAATGTCTTGCCATTGTGGACCGCGAATGTGTGTCCAACGAATTCGGGCTGTATCATCGAGCGGCGTGACCAGGTCTTGACTACCTTCTTCTCGCCGGCTGCGTTGAGAGCCTCAACCTTTTTCATCAGGTGTTCGTCCGTAAAAGGACCTTTCTTAATTGACCTTGCACCCATTACTTCTTCCTCCGCTGAATGATGAAGCGATCAGACGCCTTCTTATGCTTGCGTGTCTTGTAGCCCTTTGCCAACTGTCCCCAAGGAGACACAGGCTGGCCACCACCGCTGGTACGGCCTTCACCACCACCCATCGGGTGGTCAACTGGGTTCTGCACGACACCGCGGACGTGCGGGCGCTTGCCCAAGTAGCGCTTCTTGCCGGCCTTGCCCAGGCTGATGCCGCTGTGCTCCAGGTTGCCCACCTGGCCGATTGTCGCGCGGCACATGCCATGGATCAGGCGGATTTCACCACTGGGGAGCTTCACCTGCACATATTCATTTTCCTTTGCGCGGACAATTGCCATCTGGCCTGCCGCCCTTGCGATTGCAGCTCCCTTGCCAGGATACATCTCGATGCAGTGGACGGTCAGTCCATCCGGGATGTCCTTCAGGCAGAGGGTATGCCCTGTCTTGAATTCGGCGCCTTCGCCGCTGCGCACCACATCACCCTGCTTCAGGCCAACTGGGGCAAGTATGTAGCGCTTCTCGCCATCCTCGTACTTGAGGAGAGCGATGCGCGCACTGCGGTTAGGATCGTATTCGATATGCTCCACAACTGCGTTCATTCCGTCCTTGTTGCGGCGGAAGTCGATGATGCGGTAACGGCGCTTGACGCCACCGCCGCGGAAGCGGACTGTGACACGGCCGTGGTTGTTGCGGCCACCAGTGGAGCGCTTACCCTCGGTAAGTGACTTTTCCGGTGTCCTGCGTGTGATTTCGCTGAAGTCGCTAACCGTCATTTCCCTGCGTCCCGGGGAAGTCGGCTTATATTTCTTTATGCCCATTTAAGTGCCTCTTTTCAGTTTGAGTTAAAATTATGCGCCAGCGTATCAGAGAAGCTCGATTGAGCCCTCAGCCAGCTTGACGATTGCCTTCTTCCAGTCGGGGCGCTTGCCCATCTTGGCGGAGCGCATCCGCTTCTTCTTTCCGAGGCAATTCATAACATTAACGGAAGCGACCTTCACTTCATCGAAGATTGCCTCAATTGCCTGGGCAATCTGTATCTTGTTTGCCTTGGGGTTGACCTTGAAGGCATACCTCTGGAACTTCTCCGCAGAGGCTGTCGCCTTTTCCGTGATCAGAACGGTATAGACTATGTCGTAAGGATTAAACATTGCTTCTTTCCTCCTTATCCCAGACGCTTGCCCAGCACTTCAAGCCCAGCCTTGGTGATGACGACTTTGCGGAAGTACATCAGAATGTATGGATTCACTGAAGCGGCACTCATCACCATGACACTGCTCAGATTATGGGCTGCCAGCTCCAAGCAGCATTCCACATCTGCATCCAGCAGCAGGACGTTCTGCCCAGCGCCGATTGCCTCCAGGTATGCGACCACGCTCTTGGTCTTGGGCGCCTCGTTCACGCACATGTCGGGAATCTCGTCCACCAGAATAATCTCATTCTGGTCGATGCGATCCGTGAATGCACGGCGGAGAGCCAGCTTCTCGACCTTCTTGTTGACCTTCTTGTCGTAGGAACGAGGCTGTGGTCCAAATGCAATACCACCGCCACGCCACACTGGTGAACGGCTGGAACCCGCACGGGCACGGCCATTTCCCTTCTGGCGCCAGGGCTTTGCACCGCCACCAGAAACCTTGCCGCGTGTCTTTGTGCTGGCTGTGCCAGCGCGGCAACCTGCCAGAAACGCAACCACTGAATCCTTCACAGCCTGTTCGCCTTTTTCGCGCTCAAGCCAGGCTTCGTTGATTTCCATGCTGCCGGCATCTGCGCCTTTAGCATCTTTTATATTGAGTGTTGTAGCCATTGTTGTGCCTCCCCTTATTTCTTAACAGCGTTCTTCACTGTCACATAGCCGCCAATGGAACCTGGAATGGCACCCTTGACAAGCATAAGATTCATATCAGGACGCACCTCGACAACTGTCAGGTTCTGGACTGTGCGGAACACATTGCCCATGTGGCCTGGCTCCTTCCTGCCCTTGTAAACCTTTCCTGGCGCGGCGCACATACCAATTGAACCAGTACGGCGGGTCCAAGCGCCACCATGGCTGGCACGGCCACCACCAAAGTTGTAGCGGCGGACAACACCCGCGAAACCACGGCCTTTTGTACGGCCTGTCACATCCACGAACTCGTTGGCACTGAACAAATCTGCCTTCAGCACATCGCCAGGCTGCTGTTCAGGATCGCTCTCCAGACGGACTTCCTGCAGGATGGCCGGTGGATTCTCCGCCAGATTGGCCTTCTTCAGATTGCCGATCACTGCCTTGGAAACGTTCTTGACCTTGCGGCTGCCGAAACCCAACTGCAATGCACTGTAACCATTCTTGGCAACGGTGCGCACTTCAACGACTGTGCAGGGTCCCAGCTCGATGGCTGTCACCGGCACCAGTTCGCCTGCTTCATTATAGACCTGGGTCATGCCCAGTTTCTTGCCTATCATCCCTTTCTTCATATTGCCGCCTCCCGTCAAATCTTGACGATGATGTCAACGCCAGCAGGAAGATTAAGCTTGCGCAGCTCATCAACTGTCTTGCTGTTGGGGTTGATGATGTCGATGACACGCTTGTGCGTACGGATTTCGAACTGCTCCATTGACTTCTTGTCAACGTGTGGTGAGCGGTTCACGGTGAAGCGTTCCGTCCTGGTGGGAAGCGGAATGGGGCCTGCGACCTTGGCGCCTGTTCTCTTGACCGTGTTCACGATGTCAGCCGTGGACTGGTCCAGAACTGTGCTTTCAAAGGCCTGCAGACGGATTCTGATTTTCTGACTGTCAGCCATCTCTTTTTTGACCTCTAGGTAATTTGAGCTGGAAATTACAGTGTAGCACGGGGTGCATATTCTGCAGGCTCTGCCACAGCTTCTCCTCTTCCGGCGCTCAAGGACCGAAGCGAGGAGGCATAGCCGAACAATTCGGCCAGAGGCACGTGTGCGACGATGTGAGTGAAGCCCTCGGCAACGCTTTCAACTGTGGAAATCCTTGCCTTCCTTGCCGCCAAGTCCGCAATCACATTGCCTGACGTGGCAGCTGGTGTGTTCACATCCAGCAGCATGATTGGCTCCAGAACCACCCTGGACGCACAGTCCAGAGCCTTGCCCATCGCCAGCCGCGCCGCGTTCAGCAACGACACTTCACTCGCCTCCCCTGCGTCCGAGGAGGCTGATATCACCTTCACATTCAAATCCGTCAAGGGGCAGCCTGAACTGTCCGCATTGACGATTGACGCAATCCCCTGCCTGACCGCCTGCTCTCCTTCCTTGGAAAGCCTGCCTTCAAGCATGGAAAAATCCAGTCTGACGCCAGCCCCTCTTGCAAGTGGAAGTATTTCCAACTCCACTTTTGCATTGAGCTGCCGTCCATCGTAGAGACGCTTTTCAAAGGAGGCGCCTGCCTGCGCATCCCCTTTTATGGTCTCCACATATTCAACCCTTGGCTTCCCGGCCAAGGTATTTATTCCAAAGTTCAGCCTCAGGTTCTCGCGGAGGACCTCCAAATGGAACTCTCCCATTCCCGAGACCTGCCACGCTGCCGTGGCATAGTCCTGCCTTATCCGCAAGGTGGGATCTTCGCTGGCCATCTGCTTCAAAGCAACCGCCAGCTCGGCAGCCTTGCCATCGCAGGCCTCCAGCAATATTGACACCACTGGCTGCGGAAAGTGCAGCCTGGGCAGCCTCACCTGGGCGTCCCGCGGCGTCAGCACATCACCTGTGCGAACACGGTTCAAATTGCCGGAAATGGCAACTATGTCACCCTGTATGGCGCCTTCCTGCGGTATGAACTGCGCCGCCCATACCCTGAATACGCCGCCAACCTTGCTTATGACACCATTCCTGGCATTCCTCAGCTCTGTTCCCTGGCGAACCAGACCCGAGAGCACCCTGACAAACGCCAGGTTCTGCTCACCCTGTCTGCTTACGCGGAAAACCAGTGCCGAAGCCCCGCCTTTGAAGTCCCTGTCCTGAAGCACCTTGTGCTCCAGTGGCGATGGCAGGTAAAGGCATATTCCATCCAGCAGCTTCTTTACGCCCACATTGTGCAGCGAACTGCCGAAGAACACCGGCAGCACCCGGCGGCGTATGACCGCCTTCCGCAGCGCATGCCTCAATGCCTCCACCGTTGGCTCCTCGCCATCAACGTAGCATTGCATTACATGCTCGTCCACATCGGCAAGAACCTCGATGAGCCGCTCCCTGGCCGCGTGGATTTCCGCCTGGTATGGCTCCATGTCCGGCTTCTCCGCTGGCCCATTCCACTGCTTGTTCAGCAAATCCAATGTGCCTTGCCAGCCAGAGCCAGCACCGATGGGAAACTGAACAGGCAATGCTTCAATGCCCAGAGTCTCCTGCATCTGCCTGACCACCTTCCAGGGATCGGCGCCCAGCCTGTCCATCTTGTTGATGAAGGCCAGCGCGGGAAGCCTGTAGTTTTGCGCCCTGCGCCAGACTGTCTCGGACTGGGCCTGGACGCCACGCACTGCGCAGAACACGGCAACCACGCCGTCCAGCACGCAAAGCGACCGTTCCACCTCGGCAGTGAAGTCGATGTGTCCAGGGGTGTCCACAATGTTGATCTGGCACTGTCTCCAATGACAGGTGACAGCGGCAGCCACAATGCTGACGCCCCTTTCCCTTTCCTGCTGCATCCAGTCCGTGACTGTGGTGCCGTCGGGTACGTCTCCCATTATCCGAATCTCATCGGTCGCGAAGAGTATCCTTTCGGTCAGGGTGGTTTTGCCTGCATCAATGTGGGCAATGATGCCGACGTTTCGTATGCGGGAAAGCCTTGCTTCCTCCAGGGGTTCCTTTTGACTTTCGTCCATAAATCAAAATACCTCCCTGTGCAGCCGTTTTATGCCAAGTTAGGAAAACGGCAAAGACTGCCAGTCCCCGCCCACGGGAATTGGCAGCCTGAAAACGGGGAAAATCCCCTTGAATTACCAGCGGTAATGAGCGAACGCCTTGTTGGCGTTTGCCATTCTGTGGGTATCGTCCTTCTTCTTCACTGCGTTGCCTGTGTTGTTGTAGGCATCAGTGATTTCATTGGCCAGTGCCTTTGCCATTGGAACGCCTTTGCGCCCGCGGGCAAAACTCACGATCCAGCGAAGAGCGATGGCAATCTGCCTCTCTTCCGGAACATCCAGAGGAACCTGGTAGGTGGAACCACCAACACGACGGCTCTTGACCTCCAGACGGGGACGGACGTTCTCAAGCGCCTGCTTGAAGACTTCCATCGGCTCGCTGTCTGCCTTGCTCTCCTTGATAATGTCAAATGCACAATAGACTATGCCCTGCGCAGTTGACTTCTTGCCACGCTCCATGACCGCGTTGATAAGACGCGCCACTATCTCGCTATTGAAGCGGATGTCTGGAATGACCTGGCGCTTTTCAGCTTTACGTCTTCTCATTCTTTCCTAGTCCGATTGCTATTTTTATTGAAACTTATTTCTTGCCCTTGGCTGGCGCTGCACCTGGCTTTGGACGCTTGGTGCCGTACTTGGAACGGCCCTGGCGGCGCTTGTCAACACCAGTTGTATCCAACTGACCGCGAACGATGTGATAACGTACGCTTGGCAGGTCACGAACACGACCGCCGCGCACCAGCACTGCACTGTGCTCCTGAAGGCTGTGGCCTTCGCCGCCGATGTAGGCTGTCACTTCCTGGCCATTGCTCAGGCGAACCCTGGCAATCTTACGCAAAGCCGAGTTAGGCTTCTTAGGAGTTCTTGTTGTCACCTGAAGGCATACACCCTTCCTCTGAGGGCACATCGCGAGCGCACGAACACGGCTCTTCCGTGGTTTTACCGAGCGCCCCATTCTAATCAATTGGTTGATTGTTGGCATTAGTTCCTTGTTCCTAAACTATTTTTACTATGCACAAAAAATTAGAGCGAAAATATACAGCAGCATACCAATTTGTCAAACTGGGATGGTACATTTTTGTCAATATCAGACCTTGCTTCAGGTGTTCGTTGGAAAGCCAAGCCCTAATTGAATGCACCAGACTGCCACTGCAACTCCCCCAGGCACCCACCTGGGGGAGCATCGAAACGGCTGCCCCTGTTACAGGTTCATAATGGAGCGCACCGATTCCAGATCGTCCTGCTCGCCTTCCTCCGCAGCCTTGTCCTTGGCGGGTTCCTCCTCCATAAGCGCGTCTGCGGCAAACTTGAGCTGGACATTCTGCACATCCCTGTAACCCGTGCCGGCGGGAATGAGATGTCCCATGATGACGTTTTCCTTGAAGCCGCGCAGTTCGTCCTTGCGGCCAAGGGTTGCTGCCTCGGTAAGGACACGGGTGGTGTCCTGGAAGGAGGCGGCGGAGATGAAGCTGTCCGTGGCAAGGGCAGCCTTTGTGATGCCTTGCAGCATGGGGGCAGATGAGGCTGGCTCCTTGCCCTCTGCAATGGCCTTGCGGTTCTCCTCGGTGAGCACGCGGTCATCCACTGTATCGCCATAGAGGAAGTCTGTTCCGCCTGGCTCGGTGATGCGGACGCGGCGCGTCATCTGGCGAACTATGATTTCAATGTGCTTGTCATTGATTTCAACACCCTGTGCGCTATAGACCTGGCGGACTGCGTTCACCAGGAAGCCCTGCATTTCAGGCTTGCCGCAGATTTCCAGCATGTCCTCAAGCACCACGTCGCCGTCAGTAAGGGGCTGTCCCTTCTTGACACTGTCGCCGGTGTTGACCAGGATCTGCTTTCCAGCGGGAATGCGGTGCTCCACGACTTCCTCTGTCTCGGAATCCAGGATGTTAACCACGCCCGAACTGCGGCCATGGGTATGCTCCACGGTGACCGTGCCGCTGACCTTGGCGATTTCGGCGGACTTCTTCGGGCGGCGAGCCTCGAACAGTTCAGCCACACGGGTAAGACCACCAGTAATATCCTTGGTCATCGTGCTCTGGCGAGGCGTCTTTGCCAGGGTGTCGCCAGCCTCGATGTAGCTGCCATCCTCCACCACGATGTGTGCATTGGCGGGCAGCGGGTAGGAACCCTGCTCCAGCTCAAAGTCGCCGGCCTCCTCGATCTTGACTGTGGACTGCGTCTTCTTGCGGGTCTTGCTGGTTTTCTTAGCGGCCTTGCTAGCGTTCCCTGACATGCCAGCTGGGATAATATAAATCGTGGGATGGATGTCTTCACGATGCATCTCCATCACAATCAGTTCTTCCTTGCTGCTGTTTTCACTGCCGCGTTCGCGCTGGCATGTAACGCCCTCGATCAGTCCATGGAACTCGACACGACCGCTGACGCTGCTGATGATTGGAATGTTGTAAGGATCCCAGGTGACGAAGCGCTCGCCCTCTTCAATCCATTCGCCTGAATTCTTCTCCAACATTGCGCCGGCAACCAGGTCGAAGCTCTCCAATTCTTCCTCATCCTCGTTCTGGATGATGGCGTGGGCGGTCTTGCTGAGCACGACGTACTTGCCGCTACTGGTCTTGACCGGAACAGCCTCCAGGCGCAGATAACCGGCATGTCGCGCCTCGTAGTAGTTCTGGATGTTTCCTGCGGAGGCAGTGCCACCGACGTGGAAGGTTCTCATGGTAAGCTGAGTACCAGGTTCGCCAATGGACTGTGCCGCGATGATGCCCAGCGGGTCGCCCAGGTCGGGCATTCCGCCAGTAGCCAGATTGCGGCCATAGCACTTGGCGCAGATGCCGCGGGGGCTTTCGCATGTCAGCACGGAGCGTATCCTAACGGATTCAATGCCTGCTGCCTCGATCTCCTTGGCCTTTTCTGCAGTAATTTCTTCGCCGGCCTTGACGATGAACACCGAAGGTGAATTGGGATCGAATATGTCAGCCACACTGAAACGTCCCGTAATGCGGTCTGCCAGCGGAACCTTGACATTGTTGTTTTCATCTTTGATGGCGGAAACCTCGATGCCGTTGATGGTATGGCAGTCTTCCATCTCGCAGATGACGTCGTGTGACACATCTACAAGACGGCGGGTCATATAACCAGAGTCAGCGGTCTTAAGAGCGGTATCAGCCAAACCCTTGCGGGCACCGTGGCTGGAGATGAAGTATTCCAGAACCGTAAGACCCTCGCGGAAGTTCGCCAGGATTGGCGTCTCGATGATTTCGCCGGAAGGCCTTGCCATAAGACCACGCATACCGGCCAGCTGCCTGATCTGGTCCTTACTACCACGAGCACCTGAATCAAGCATGGCATAGACTGGATTGATTTCATCGCGTCCATCATTTTCCTCTAGGACGCCAACCAGACGGTCCGCCACGCTCTTGTTGGCCTGCTCCCAGACGTCAATGCTCTTGTTGTAGCGTTCAGTCTCGGTAATAGCGCCTATGCGGCGGTCAGCACGGATCTTGTCAATCTTCTTCTGCGCCTCTTCGATGATGCCCTTCTTTTCGGGAGGAATGATCATATCCTGGATGCCGATGGAGAAGCCGGCCCATGTGGCGTATTCATAGCCCAGGTCCTTCAACTTGTCCAGAACCGTGATGAGGGACTGGCGTCCTGCAGCCTCATAGCATTCCTTGATCATGCGCCCCAGTTCCTTCTTGCCGGCCTGAGCATTGTGGAAGCCCATCTGCTCTGGCCATATCTCATTGAAGATGCAGCGCCCGCAGGTGGTCACGATGAAACGCTGGTCCTTGGTGGCGGGATTCCATACGGTGTCCTTGCCATAGAAGGGATTCCTCAGGTTGAAGAAGTCATGCATGGTGATTTCACCAGCCTGCTTCGCCCGCAGGACCTCGTCCATATCGTTGAACCAGGGCTGGTCGATTGGGGACTTTGCATCAAACTCCGCCCGCTTCTTCTTGTTCTCGTAGCAGAGGAAGTACACGCCAAGCGTGATATCCTGGGAAGGCGTGGTGATTGGCTTGCCGCTGGCTGGCGAGAAGATGTTGTTGGGAGACAGCATGAGCAGCTTCGCCTCCAGCTGAGCCTCGTTTGAAAGTGGCACGTGAACTGCCATCTGGTCACCGTCAAAGTCGGCGTTGAAAGCAGTACACACCAATGGATGCAGGCGGATTGCCTGGCCCTCGATGAGGATGGGGTCGAACGCCTGGATACTCAAACGGTGCAGAGTAGGAGCACGGTTCAACAGCACTGGATGCCCTTTGATGACTTCCTCAAGGACATCCCACACTTCCTTCCTGCGCTGCTCAATCCACTTCTTGGCATTGCGGGTGGTGTGGACATAGCCGCGCTGCTGAAGCTTGCACATGATGAACGGCTCGAACAGAACAAGCGCCATCTCCTTGGGAAGACCGCACTGGTTGATGCGAAGTTCCGGTCCCACGACGATGACGGAACGGCCAGAGTAGTCCACACGCTTGCCCAGCAGGTTCTGGCGGAAACGGCCCTGCTTGCCTTTCAGCATATCGGTCAGAGACTTGAGGCTGCGGTTGCCAGTACCGGTGACAGCGCGCCCGTGGCGCCCGTTGTCCAGCAATGCGTCCACCGCTTCCTGCAACATGCGCTTCTCATTGCGGATGATGACGTCTGGTGTGCTCAATTGAAGCAGGTTCCTAAGGCGGGAATTGCGGTTGATTACACGCCTGTAGAGGTCATTCAGGTCGGATGTGGCGACCCTGCCGCCATCCAGCATGACTATCGGGCGCAGGTCTGGCGGGATGACTGGCAATACGCGGAGTATCATCCAGCGAGGATCCATCTTCCTGGTGATGAACCCCTCGATGAGGCGCAGTCTCTTCGCCACCTTCTTGCGCATGGCCTTTGCCTTCCCGCTGTCCTCTGCGTTGAGCATGGCCTCCAGTTTGCGCTGCTCCTCCTCCAGATTCAACTGGCCCAGCAGAGTCTCAATCGCCTCCGCTCCCATGCCTGCCTTGAAGGAATCGCCATAGTCCTGGCGGGCACGCTGGTAGTCCTCCTCGTTGAGGACCTGCTTTTCCTCCAGCTGCGTGTCGCCCTTGTCGGTCACGATGTAGGATTCATAGTAGAGAATCTTGTCCAAATCCTTGGGCTTGACATCGAGAATCTGGCCCAGGCGGCTTGGAAGACACTTGTAGAACCAAACGTGGGACACTGGAACCGCCAGTTCAAGATGCCCCATCCTTTCGCGGCGGACGCTGCTTTCAGTGACTTCAACGCCACATCTGTCGCAGGTCACGCCCCTGTGCTTGACTTTCTTGTATTTTCCGCAGGAGCATTCCCAGTCCTTCACAGGACCAAAGATCTTCTCGCAGAAAAGACCGCCTTTTTCAGGCTTGTAGGTACGGTAGTTGATTGTCTCGCCGGTCTTGACTTCGCCATAGCTCCAGCGGCGGATGGTTTCTGGTGAGGCAATGCCGATGGTAACGCTTGTCGCTCCGACCACGCTTTCGTTGTCAAAACTTTCCTGTTTGCTAGTGCTGTCCAAAGTACAGCCCTCCATAGTTTTCTGGCTGGCTTCCTTCATGTGAAGGAACCCGTGCCATTATGTTAAACTTTTATCACTTACGTTTCTATCCCAATCGCCTTTCAAGGCACGAATGCCTTTGCTCAATCGGAACCGACCTTGATGTCCAGGCACAATCCCATCATTTCGCGCAGCAGCACGTTGAATGATTCAGGAACGCTGGCCTTCAAGGTGCCGTTTCCGTGGATGATGGATTCGTAGATGAGCCCCCTGCCCTTCTTGTCATCGCTCTTGACGGTAAGCATTTCCTGCAGCGTGTATGCCGCGCCGTATGCCTCCAGGGCCCAGACTTCCATTTCACCGAAACGCTGGCCGCCATGCTGGGCCTTGCCGCCCAGAGGCTGCTGCGTAACCAGTGAATATGTGCCAGTGGCACGGGCATGGATCTTGTTGGCCACCAGGTGGTCCAGCTTCAGCATGTAGATCTTGCCAACCATTATCCTCTGCGTAAACGGCTCGCCTGTGCGGCCATCGTAGAGACGTATCTTGCCTTCGCCGCCAACAAAGTACTCGTCCCTGTTGACGCCCTCGTCGTCACGGACATGGCCTTCCTCGTCAATGGTCCAGCCCTTCTCCTTGACTTTAACTGCGCGGGACAGCTCCAGAAGGTCAACCACGCCGAACTTCTTGACTTCCTCGGTACTTGGAATGGTGGCGGTCTTGATGTAGCCCTGCACCTTTTCCTTGTCCTCGTCCTTGCATCTTTCCCTGATACCATCGAACACTGGAGTTGCAACAGTCATGCCAAGTATGCCAGCCGCCCAGCCCACGTGTGTCTCAAACACCTGGCCGATATTCATACGGGAAGGAACACCCAGAGGATTCAGGATAATGTCAACAGGCGTGCCGTCCGCCATGAAAGGCATATCCTCCACGGGGACGATCTTCGCCACGATACCCTTGTTTCCATGGCGTCCGGCCATCTTGTCACCGACGGAGATGCGTCTCTTGCTGGCGATATAGACCTTGACACTGCGTATCTTGCCGAGTTCCTGGCCATCGCCCTGCTCCAGCTTTTCTATGGCCTCCTGGCGGCACTGCTCGTTGTCCCTCAAACGACCACGATAGGACCTTATGATCTCTTCGATCTTCTCCTTTTCGGCGCAGTCCCTCATGTTGAAGGAATCGTAGTTCAAAGCCAGCTTGTGAAGCATGCTCTTGGTGATCTTGCGTTCAGCCGCAATGATTTCCTCTGGCTCGCCAGCCACAGTCCTGGTAATCGAGCATGGCAGCTTCTGCCCCAGGAAGGACTCGCCAAGATTGCGCACCATCTCGTCCAGAATATTGTCATGCTCCTGCTTGTATTTGTTTTCCTTTTCCTTGATCTTGGCCTTGAGGGAATCCTTGCCGTCACCCTTGGCCTTGGTGGAAGGCTCGCTCTTGCGCTCAATACGCACGTCCATGACAATTCCGTACAGACCGCCTGGAACACGCAACGAGGAATCCTTCACATCCTGTGCCTTTTCACCGAAGATGGCCTTCAGCAGGCGTTCTTCGGCGGGCAGGTCGCTTTCATTCTTTGGCGTGATCTTGCCCACCAGGATATCGTCCGGCTTGACTTCCGCGCCGATGCGCACGACACCTTCGCTGTCCAGATTCCTCAATGCCTCTTCACCCACATTTGGAATGTCTCTGGTGATTTCCTCGGGACCCAGCTTGGTGTCCCTGGCCACCACGTCTTCCATGCTCAGATGAATGCTTGTGTATGCGTCGCTCATTACCAGGCGTTCGCTGATGATGATGGCGTCTTCGAAATTGTATCCGTGCCAAGACATGAACGCCACTGTCACGTTGCGGCCCAAGGCAAGTTCGCCCTGGTCAGTGCAGGCGCCATCGGCGATGGCCTGCCCCTTCTCGATTGCCTGGCCACGCACCACTATGGGCTGCTGGTTCACCAGCGTCGAAGCGTTCGAGCGGAGGAACTTGTACAGATTGTAAACCTGGACTTCGTCCGGATATGCGGTTTCATTGGGCATCTTGCCGTCTTTCGTGATGATAATACGTTCAGCATCAGAACTGGCGACTATGCCGGCCTCACGGGCATTCACAGCTGCGCGTGAATAACGCGCCACAGGCTCTTCAAGGCCAGTGCCGACTATGGGACGCTCCGCCTTCAGCAGCGGAACAGCCTGGCGCTGCATGTTGGAACCCATCAATGCGCGGTTCGCGTCATCGTGCTCAAGGAAAGGAATCAGGCCTGTCGCCGCGCTGATCAGCTGCTTCGGCGAAACGTCGATGTAGTTCACCCTCTCACGCTCGATCTGGTTGGATTCGCCTTTGAGACGCGCCCAGACGTAAGGCTTGATGAGCATGTTGTCCGCATCCTGAGGCGCATTGGCCTGCGCTATCACAAAGTCCTCCTCGCGGTCAGCCGTGAGGTATTCTATGTCATCGCTGACCTTGCACTTGGAAACACGCCTGTATGGTGTGTTGATAAAGCCGAATTCATCAATCTGTGCATACAATGCAAGCGATGAGATAAGACCGATGTTTGGTCCTTCAGGCGTCTCGATCGGGCATACCCGGCCATAGTGGCTGGAGTGCACGTCGCGCACCTCGAATCCTGCGCGCTCGCGGGTAAGTCCGCCAGGTCCCAATGCGCTCAGACGGCGCTTGTTGGTGAGTTCGGCCAGCGCATTGGTCTGGTCCATGAACTGGCTCAGCTGGTTGCGGCTGAAAAAGTCCTTCACCACGCTCATCAGAACCTTGGTGTTCAATGCACGGGCTATGCTGACATCCTCTATGTTCTGGTTTGCCAGCGACGTTCCGGCACCATTGCTCTGTCCGTTCAGCTTTTCGCGGAAGGCAGATGCCATGCGGCTCAGGCCGACCCTGCACTGGTTCTGCAGCAGTTCGCCAATTGTCCTGACACGGCGGCGTCCCAGATGGTCAATGTCGTCTATCACACAGGCGCCTTCTTTGAGACGCATGAGATATGCGGTGGATGCGGCGATGTCAGCCTTGGTGAGATAGCGGCGGCTCTTCAGGAAATCCTGCACCTGCACAATGACTTCCTTAACAACCTCGCGCAGCATATAGCATACCGAGGCATATACAGCATCCGTCAGTTTGGCGGTCTTGCTGTCATTCTTGCTCTTCTGATATCCGCCGCAAAGCAGCTTGCGCAAATCAGAACGCTTCATCTTGGAGACCTTCTCCAGGACAGTGGCGACTGTCTTGCGCATGCCTTCGTTTTCGCGAACATTCTTCGCATCATCCTTGACGCCAAGGATCCTGGCGCAGGCACGGCGGACGCAGCCCTGCGCACCTTCCATATTGGTCTCCAGGAAGGCAGCCAGCACACCGCCAGCAGTGTCCACTGTATCTTCTGTCTTCACAGCACTAAGGAATTTCCTGTAGCCACTGCGGACAAATGGCAGTATCTCGTCCTTCGCTTCCTTGGGCATGTCCAGTTCGTCCGGCCCGTCGTAGAACAGTTTTGAGAATGCATATTCAGGCGTGGAGAAAAGCAGGCGCAGCACCTGCTGGTCCTCCTCCAGCGCGGGCGCATCAGGATTGTAGTTGAGCAGCAGGCACTGGAAATTGCCGATGACTGAACGCAGCTCCTCAAGAGTGATCTTGTTGAAACGCTGGCGGATCATCTTCTCGTCGTCGCTCAACATGTCATCCAGATCCGTCAAAGGAGAAAGGAACAGGCGCTTGAAAATGCGGTAGCGGCCAACGCGGCCAATATCGTAGCGGCGCACATCCTCGAACAGGCGCATGAACAAGGCCTTGGCATTGTTGTCTGTAGCCTGGTCAGAAGGACGCATCCTGCGGTAGATCTCCTTGCGGGCCTCATCGGGAGTGGGCATCTTGCCGAAGTCACGATGCTCCTTCTGGATGCAGCGGATGAAAGTGTCGCCCATTCCGTTGGTGTCAACAACTGCGATGGTATCTATGCCGTTGTCCTTTGCATCGTACAATGCCTTGTCCGTCAAGGAGGCAAGACCTTCCACTATGGGGGGAAGTTCCTCGTCCAGCGGATTCATCACATCTTCAGCAGTGTAGATGTGCGCCAGTTCGTCTGGTTCGATTGCCATCAGTTCGTCCACCGGGACATCCCTGACGCCAAGCCAGCGCGGCAGCTTCTTGTCATCAGCGGCCAGCAAATCCTCCTCTGCCTGGCTGGGATTGCCCAAAGGCTCGCCGAACAATGGCTTGATGCGCACCCTGTCCTTGTCGTCAAGCTGGATGCGCTGGCAGTTGCTCATCAAGTAGAAATATCCATAGACTGCATTGAGCAGTTCCCTGTCTGTCTGGTAGCCGAACGCCCGCAGGAATGTGCTGATGAGGAATTTGCGCCTGCGCCTCTTGCGGTCCAGGTATATGTAAATGTAGTCGTTGTTGTCATACTGGACTTCAAGCCAGGAACCGTGGTCGGCTATGATCTTGTAGGAGAAAAGCTCCTTGCCGCTGGCATGGCGCATCTTCTCAAAGCAGACGCCAGGAGACCTGTGCAGCTGGCTGACTATGACACGCTCGGCGCCATTGATGACAAATGAGCCACGCTCGGTCATTATGGGCATTTCACCAAGATGGACACGCTCCTCCTTGGTCTCCTTCTGCCCGGAAAGGCGAAGGCGGAAATTGGCGTAGATTGAAGACTGGTATGTGCCGCCGTCCTTCAGGCAGTCCACAATACCTACCTTGGGTGGCTCGATTTCGTAGCTCAAAAACTCCAGGCCAGTGCTGTTTTCGTTTATGTCCGAGGAGAATATGTCCTTGAATACCTCCTGGAATCCCTTGTACTCCCGCTTGTCGGGAGGCAAGTTGGGCTGGAGAAAATCGTCAAAGGACTTCGTCTGAATCTGTATGAGATCAGGAATGTCCAGTGCGTCGTGAAGACGGCCAAAGCTGATACGATCACTCATTGTGTTTTTGTTCCGTTTATGGTTAAACTATTCAGGGCGCAATTCACCTGGCAAATGCCAGAAAACGGGACTTCACAATAAGGATGACGTGCATGGCTCAACGGCGGATTTCCACCGCCCTCTGCGTCAATGAAACGAGGCCAGATACACTGTACGTCATACTCGTCGTGAAGCACCGCTTGCCACGGCAATGCCACGCCCTATAGAACATCGCCAAATCACAGGCGATTGATGCATTCTCTAAATCCAATGGCCTTGTACGCAGAGAAACTGTCTCAAGCCAAATGACACTCGCACAAAACGCTGCTAATATATGCACCGGCGCCATCAGCCGGCATAGACGCTACACTTGGCTTCTCGTAACTCAAACGCCCACCCTCTTGCTTCTGTACCTGGATAAAATCCAGAAAACAGAAAAAGTCCGAAGCCATTTTGGCTTCGGACATCTTTCCCCGCAGAATAGGGGGGGGGAGCTGCGGGGAAAGTCTGAAAAAGCGGCTTAGCCGCCTTTGATTACTTGATTTCGACCTTCGCGCCCGCTTCCTCAAGCTGCTTCTTCATGTTCTCAGCTTCATCTTTCGGAACTGCGGTCTTGACAGGCTTCGGTGCGCCATCAACCAGATCCTTCGCTTCCTTCAGGCCCAGGCCAGTCAGAGCACGGACAACCTTGATGACCTCGATCTTCTTGTCGCCAAAGCTGGCAAGGATCACATCAAACTCTGTCTTCTCTTCTTCGGCTGGAGCTGCTGCACCGGCGGCGGCTGGCGCGGCTGCTGCAACTGCCACTGGGGCGGCTGCGCTGACACCAAGACGCTCTTCAAGGACCTTGATCAGCTTTGACGCTTCGAGAAGGGTCAAACCCTCAACATACGAAACGAACGATTCCATCTTCTCATCAATTGCGGTGTTTTCTTCGGACATCTCTCTATCCTCCGGATTCTTGTTATGCAGTCTCTTCTAACTTTGCTTTGTAAGCATTCAAAACGTACAGGATGCTTGCCACCTTGGCATTGATCACGCGGACGATGCCAGCCGCAGGTGCCTGGAGCAAACCAAGCAGCTGTGCCTGCATTGCCTCTTTGGAAGGCAGGTTCGCAAGAGCCAGCGTGTCTTCCGCGTTAAGAAGTTGACCTTCCACGCAGGACATCTTGATCTTGACCTTGTCCTTTCCTTCCGCCGCCGCGAAATCCTTCACAGCCCGTACCAGGGAAACGGCGTCAACGCCACTGACCATTGCAGTGTCGCCCGAAAGCTCCACGTTCGCCAGCGCGTCCAGCCCGACCTGGGCTGCCGCCTTCTTCAGCAGTTTGTTGGGTACCACATGGCAGCAGCCATTGATGCCTTCGCCTGCAACCTTGGCGCGGAAGCTGTTGAACACATTGGCGGTAAGCCCCTGATAGCTGAACAACACAGCTGAACGGCCGTCCAACAGACCCGCCAGCTCATTTACCATTGAAATCTTTTCAGCTCTCATTATGCCTTCGCTCCCGCTTTAACATCCAGGCGTATGCCAGGACTCATTGTTGAGCTCAAGGTCCAAGCCTTCAGGTAAACACCTTTGGCCGCCGCGGGGCGTGCACGCAACATCGCCGCCAACGCTGCCTCAAGATTCTCCACCAGCTTCGCCTTATCAAAGGACAACTTGCCAACTGGCATGTGAACACAGCCAGCGCGGTCGCAACGGTATTCCACACGACCTGCCTTCGCTTCCTTGACAGCCGTCGCCACATCTTCTGTGACGGTGCCAGTCTTGGGGTTCGGCATAAGTCCACGTGGTCCAAGAACACGACCCAGTGTCCTGACTTCCTTCATCGCAGCAGGCGTCGCAATGAGCACGTCAAACTCAAACCAACCACCCTTGATGCGCTGAATAAGTTCCTCATAACCAACTTCGTCGGCCCCTGCCTCTTTGGCCTTCAGGGCGAACTCACCTTCAGCGATGACGCAGACACGCTGTGTCTTGCCAGTGCCCTGTGGGAGCACCAACGCGCCACGAACCATCTGGTCGCTCTGCTTCGGGTCGATACCGAGACGGAATGCAATCTCAACCGTCTCATCAAACTTGGGTGATGAAGGCATCGACTTCAGACAATCCACCGCCTCTTCCAGGCTGTAGAATTTTGTCCTGTCAACCTTCTCAAACTTGGCACGATAAAGTTTACTTCTCTTCATCGACCACCTCGATGCCCATGCTGCGGGCTGTTCCGGCGATGACCCTGACTGCCGCGTCCAGGCTCCTTGAGTTCATGTCCGCCTTCTTGATCTCGGCGATTTCCTCCAAATCCTTGCGGGTGACCTTGCCCACGGTCTCGCGACCTGGGGTCTTGGCTGCCGTCGCAAGGCCGGCTGCCTTCTTCAGAAGAACTGCCGCCGGCGGTGACTTGGTGATGAACGTGAAGGACTTGTCCTGGTAAACAGTGATAACCACGGGGATGATCAATCCCTGGTTAGCCTGGGTCGCCGCGTTGAACTGCTTGCAGAACTCCATGATGTTGACACCAGCCTGACCCAGAGCCGGTCCAACCGGCGGTGCGGGATTGGCGGCACCAGCAGGAATCTGCAGACGCACTTCTGCTACGACTTTCTTTGCCATAAGACCTCTTCCAATCTGGCGTTTGTGGTAGGAACTGCAGGCATTCTCCCGCAATCGCCATTTACTAATTATTTAATTGGGATGTTATCCTGAAGCACCCTCATGGGCGCTCCACCTGCCAAAATTCTGCCTCAACGGATGTGTAACGGCCAAATATGCTGACCGACACCTTCAAGCGGCCATGCTCGTCATCAACAGATTCTATGACGCCCTCGCAATGCTCGAAGGCACCTTCCTTGATGATTACCGCCTCACCCACGTTGTACTGGACACGTGGCCTCATCTGCTCGTCCTCGGCCTCGTCCTCATGGGTCATCCTGGCCGCCTCCTCATCTGTAAGAGGCGTTGGAAATTCACCTGTGCCCAGAAATCCGATTACATTCGCCGTCCCGCGAATGAAATTCCAATTGTCCGGTATCAATTTGCCATTCTCGTCGAAAAGCTGCATGCGAATCAGGACATAGCCAGGATACAGCAACCTCTCCCGCTCGACCTTCTCCGCCTTCTTGCCTGTCTTGCCCTGCTTATGTTCCTCAACCTTCTCGTATGGAATGTTAAGTTCATAGATGCCGTAGAGCAATCCCTTGAACTGGGAGCAATAGTTGCGGGCGTTCTCCCCGTCCTTTGCCACCACATTCTCCAAATCCGCAGAGCATTCGCCAGACAGCTCGTTGAAGACACGCTTCTCGCGACCTGACATCACCTGCAGGACATACCAGCAAATCCTGTTGTTAGTATCCGCCATTGGGGAAATCGTCTCCTCTGACTAAAAACCGCTGGTCACAAAACGAACGGCAAATCCGCTTACCCAGTCCACAATCATCACGAATGCGGCAAGCAATACCAGCGAGCTCACCACAACTATTGTCGATTCATACAGTTCCTTTCTTGTAGGCCAGGTGCACTTCTTCAGCTGCACAACTGTCTCGTCGTAGTATTTCTGTATGGCTGTGATTGGGTTCGTCATAATCTTCCTTGGAAATTGCCAATGAAGCCTTGCCATATCAAGGCTGCTTCCAGGCATTCAATTCAGTGGGCACAAAAAACAAAAAATTGGCAAGTGAGGCAGGGATCGAACCTGCGACCTGCGGTTTTGGAGACCACCGCTCTACCAATTGAGCTACTCACTTGCTTAAGTCTTTAATCCAGTGCAGTTTCAAACCTGCACCATGCGCATACTAGCGTGTCTCTCTGTGAAGAGTCTGCTTCTTGTCGTATGGGCAGAACTTCTTCTTCTCAAGACGCCCTGGTGTGTTGCGCTTGTTTTTTGTCGTTGTATAATTCCTGCGCTTGCATTCAGTGCAGGCCAAAATTACTATTTCGCGTGGCATATTACAGTACCTGTTTACTAGGCAATCGAATGCCCTGCCCAAATGGACAGGGCATTCGACTGGCCGGTATTACTCGATAATTTCAGATACACGACCTGCGCCAACGGTGTGGCCGCCTTCGCGGATAGCGAAGCGGAGACCCTTTTCCATGGCGATAGGAGCGATGAGCTCAACAGTCATATCAATATTGTCACCAGGCATGACCATCTGCACACCTTCTGGGAGCTGCAGTGAGCCAGTCACGTCAGTTGTACGGAAGTAGAACTGTGGGCGATAACCATTCATGAATGGTGTATGGCGGCCACCTTCTTCCTTGGTCAGCACGTAAACTGCCGCAGTGAACTTCTTGTGAGGTGTGATGGTGCCGGGCTTCGCCAGAACCTGACCACGCTCCACATCTTCCTTCTTGATGCCGCGGAGCAGAGTACCGATGTTGTCACCGGCCTGGCCCTGGTCAAGCAGCTTGTGGAACATTTCAACGCCTGTGACTGTGGTCTTCACAGTGTCCTTGATGCCGACGATTTCAACTTCTTCGCCGACCTTGATGACACCACGCTCGACACGGCCAGTAACAACTGTACCACGACCTTCGATGGAGAACACGTCTTCAATTGGCATCAGGAAAGGCTGATCCAATGGGCGGACTGGTTCGGGAATGTAGTTGTCAACTGCGTCCATGAGCTCGGTAATGCACTTGCACTCTTCGCAGTCCACATCCTTGCCTGCCATGATGGCCTCGCCGGCCTTCAGAGCGGAACCGCGGATGATCGGAATCTCATCGCCTGGGAAGTCATAGCTGGAGAGCAGCTCGCGCACTTCCATTTCAACGAGGTCCAGAAGTTCTGGGTCATCAACCATGTCGCACTTGTTCATGAAGACGACGATTGCAGGAACACCAACCTGGCGGGCCAGGAGGATGTGCTCACGTGTCTGGGCCATGGGTCCATCTGTTGCGGCAACCAGCAGGATTGCACCGTCCATCTGGGCAGCACCAGTAATCATGTTCTTGATGTAGTCCGCGTGTCCGGGGCAGTCAACGTGTGCATAGTGGCGCTTCGCTGTCTGATATTCCACGTGTGCGGTGTTGATGGTAATACCACGTGCCTTTTCTTCTGGTGCATTGTCAATTTCGCTATAGCTCTTGACATCGCCGCCGAACTTCTTGGCCTGAACCATTGTGATTGCAGCCGTCAAAGTTGTTTTGCCGTGGTCAACGTGACCGATTGTGCCGATGTTCACATGCGGCTTGTCACGCTTGAATACTTCTTTCTTTCCTGCGTCTTTAGCCATTTTTTCAATCCTCTTTAAATGGGACTTCAACCTGGGGGGCTGAACCCCCACTACTATCTGTCTTCTAAAAAAATACTTCCTCCAGCAACAGGAATGGAGCCCACGATCGGAATCGGACCGATGACCTCATCCTTACCAAGGATGCGCTCTACCAACTGAGCTACGTGGGCATTCACCCGAAATTGCCCTCTTTTCAGTCCCCTTTTCCGCTGGGGACTTCTAGAAAAACGGCGTTAATATACGGCTTTTTCGCATATTGTCAAACTGCCATGTCCCAATTTTTTGGAAAAGTGGCAGTTTGACAGCATAATAACGCCATTTTGGCGGAAAAAAACAGTAAAAACAGGGCAATGCCCTATTCGATTACTTCTGTTCTTCCTCGCCGCCGTTGCCTTCGCTTTGAGCCTTCGAGAAGGCCTCGTCCAAAGCGCTGCTGAACGCGCTGCCAGTGGAGGCGGCAGCCTGCTGCGGCGCCTGCTCCTCGGCTTCAGGCTGATATGGGCCATCCACGTCCCTCATGCTCAAGCCAATGCGCCTTTCTTCTGTATTGATGTTCTTTACGCGGCACTTCACCATGTCCCCGATCTGGACACAGTCCTTCACCTTGTTGACGTGCTCGTCGCTCAGCTCGGAAATGTGGATAAGACCATCCACGCCCTCTTCCAGCTCCACAAATGCGCCGAAGCTGGCCAGCTTCATTACCTTGCCTTCGACGACGGCGCCAACCTTGTACTTGTCCTGGATGGAGTTCCATGGATCATCGGACAGCATCTTCATGCTGAGGCTGATGCGCTGGTTGACGGTATCGACATCCACAATGACGGCCTCCACTTCCTGGCCCTTCTGAAGAACCTCGCTTGGATGGTTGATCTTGCGGTTCCAGCTCATGTCTGAAACGTGGATCATGCCGTCGATGTCATCCTGTATCTGGACGAATGCGCCATAGCCTGTCATATTGCGCACCTTGCCCTTGATGCGGGTGCCCTTGGGGTACTTCTCCTTGATGACTTCCCATGGATTGGCCTGTGTCTGGCGCAGGCCAAGGGATATCTTGCGGCTTGCCTTGTTGACTTCCAGGACGATTGCCTCGACCTCGTCGCCTTCCTTGAGGACATCGCCGGCGCGGTTGACTTTCTTTGTCCAGGACATCTCGGAAACATGGATCAGGCCTTCGATGCCGTCTTCCAGTTCAACGAATGCACCGTATGGCATCACGTTCACGACCTTGCCCTTCACGCGTGTGCCCTTTGGATACTTCACATCAACTGTATCCCATGGATTGCCGTACATCTGCTTGATGCCCAGGGAGACCCTCTGGCGTGTCTTGTCCACATCCAGAACCATCACATCTATTTCCTGGTCCTGCTTGACCACTTCGCTTGGATGGGTGATACGGCCCCAGCTCATGTCGGTGATGTGCAGAAGTCCATCCATTCCGTCCAGATCGATGAATGCGCCGAAATCGGTGATGTTCTTGACCTTTCCGCGGCGGATCTGGCCAGGCTGGAGATCCTCAAGCAGTTTTCCACGCTGAACTTCCCTGTTGGCCTCCAGGATCTCCCTGCGGCTCAGGACGATGTTGCGGCGCTCCACATTGATCTTGAGAATCTTGAAATCCTCCTCAAGACCAACGTAGTCGTTGAGATTGCGGATGGGAGCAATGTCAATCTGGCTGCCGGGCAGGAATGCCTCGACGCCCACATCCACTATCAAACCACCCTTGACGCAGCTGCGCACCACACCGTGGATGGTGCCGCCTTCCTGGTGGTTGTTGACTATGGCCTCCCATGCCTTCTGCATGTTGGCCTTCTGCACGCTCAATGTCATTGAACTGTCATCACTTTCAGATATTTCAACCTGCGCATCCAGGCTGTCACCTTCTTTGAGATCATCCCAGTTCGGGATTTCATCACGGGGAATAAAGGACTCGCCCTTGTAGCCGAAGTCAAGGTATATTCCCTTTTCGTTCTTGTTTACAACGCGACCTGTCACGATCTCGCCGTCCTTCGGTGCGCGTGCCTTCTGATCCTCGGCGCCCATCAGGGCATCCATTGTCACATTTTCGTCCGGTAATTCTACGAATCTGCTCATTGTTTTGTTGACCTTGTTGTTGCTTTTACTAAATTACGGAAAACCAGGTTTCCTTGCAAAACGGGCAAAGAAACGCGGGTAATTTAACCAAAGCCAATTGTTTTTCAAGCCAATAACTCGCAATATTCACACTTTTATGAAGGGATAAAGAGACGAAGGGACGAGGAGACGAAAGCCCCTAAATTGGTTCCCTCTAGTCCCTTTTCAAAACTTATCGCGCCAAGCCACAAACTATCGGAGCCGCTGGCTCGCCAGCGGAAAAAGCTAGCCTTCCTAAAAGTTTTGCTATTACCTATATACAAAACGCTATGTTCCCCGTATGGGTAGGTAATTGAAGCCGCGAAGCGG
>JAFZZD010000499.1 GCA_017615955.1 Victivallales bacterium | reverse complement strand
GCGCCCATGGGCAGCTCGATGTTCATAATGATGACGCCCTTGTCCTCGTTAGGCAGGAATGATGACGCCGTTCTCTGGCTGAACCAATAGAGCAGGGCGCATACGCCGCCGAAAAGCACAGCCGTTATCAGCGCGCGGCGCACCAGCATCTTGACAAAGAACAGGTAGATGTTGCGGCTGCTGTCCATCAGCAGGTTGAATGGCTTGAATACCCAGTGGGGTTTGCCTGGCTTGCGCAGTATGAGTGCGCACAGCGCGGGGGACAGCGTCATAGCAATAAATGTGGACAGGCACAGCGAGATGCACATTGTGATTGCAAACTGCTGGTATAATCTGCCAACCATGCCGCTGTAGAACGCCAGCGGCGCATAGCACGCCACGGTGACCAGCGTGGTGGCGATGATGGCGCTGATGATTTGCTCCATGCATTTGATGGCCGCTTCCTTTGGCGTTATGTTTTCGTTGCGCTCCAGGTTTGCCTGGCAGTTCTCCACCACCACGATTGCATCGTCGCACAAGGAGCCGATGACCAGAATCAAACCGAACATGGACAGCACGTTAACGCTCATTCCGAGTGCCAGCATGAATGTGAATGTGGCGACAAGAGCCACGGGAATCGCCAGGGAGGGAATCAAGGTGGCGCGCCAATCCTGCAAGAATAGATATGTGATTAGGACAACCAGTGCCAGTGCTATGATCAGCGTCTGAACGATTTCCTTCATGGTCACGTCAATGAATTCCGTGGGGTCGTAAGCCACATTGTAGCTGACGCCTTGCGGGAAACGGGATTTCCATGTGTCCAGTTCCTTCTTGACATTGTTCATTGTGGCCAGGGAGTTTGCGTCTGGCTGGCGATAGACGATCATGCCGATACACTCGTTGTCATCGTTGAACACCTCGCCCGTATAGTTGTCCGCGCCGATTTCCACGCGTCCAATGTCCTTTAGCCTGACGATGGAGTTGTCCTCCTTGTCCTGCCTGACGACGATGTTGCCGAATTCCTCTGCCGTGGTGAGGCGTCCTTTCACGTTGAGTTTGTAGTTCACGTAGCGGTTGGCGTTTTCAGCGCCGATGGTGCCAGCAGCTGCGTTGAGGTTCTGTGATTCGACAGCCTTCATGACGTCCAGGGTGCTGATGCCCATACCTGCCATGCGTATGGGGTCCATCCAGATGCGCAGCGCATACTGGTGAGAGGACATTACAGTTGCGTTGGACACGCCGTCCAGACGGGCGACTGCATCCTTCACGTTGGCGTCGATGTATGCGTTGAGCTGCATCAGGTCAAGTGCCTGCCCGTTAGTGGTGAAGGCGATGGCGCAGAGCATGTCATTGCCTCGCTTCTCCACATTGACGCCGATTTTCTTGACTTCGGCTGGCAGTTTCGCCTCGGCTCGCTTGATTGCGTTCTGAAGGTTGACCAGTGCCATGTCCGTGTCCGTACCTGACTTGAATGTTACCTGGCATTGGTAGTTTGACGAGTTGTCGCAGGTGGATGAGAAGTACATCAGGTCATCCACGCCGTTGATTTCGTCTTCCAGCGGGATGGCGACTGTCTGCGAGATTGCTTCCGCGGAGGCACCTGTGTATTGTGTGGATACGAACAGGGTTGGCGGGGCGATTTCAGGATATTCCTCAACTGGCAGTCTTCTCAGGCTGATGATGCCTGCCAGCACCAGAACGATGCTTATGACTACGGCAAAGCGGGGCCGTTCAATAAAGATTCTTGAGAACATATTGCGCTTACTCCCGATTTACTGTGTCTTCTTCTGTTGTCTTGACCTTGTCGCCAGGAATGATCTTGTTTGTGCCGTCCTTGACCACCAGTTCGCCTTCCTTGAGACCTTCCTTGATGAACTGCCAGTCCGATGTGGCCAGGCCCAGCACCACATTGCGGCGCGTCACGGTTTCATCTGCACCTACCACATAGACGTAGGGGCTGGCGGTGTCGTGCATCACGCAGGAGGGATACACGGCCAGCTTCTTCTGGGGTGAGCGGAAATGAAGGTGCATGCTGACGGTGCTGCCGTGGATCAGCGTTCCCTTGTCATTGGGGAAACTGGCGAAAAGCTGTATGGTATCCGTGTTCTTGTTGATTTCATTGTTCACCAGTTCCATCTTGCCCTGGTGCTGATATACTGTGCCGTTTGCCAGAATCATTTTGACTTCTGGAATTTTGCTTTCGGACACTTGGAACGCCATGTAGTCGTGCATTGAAACGGAGAACCTGGCTCGCATTGGGGTGGTCTGTATCAAAGTCACCAGTGTGCCTGTGGATGGCGTCACGTAGTTGCCGACAGTCTTGTTTGTCACGCCCGCCAGTGCGTCCATTGGTGCGTAGATGGTGGTGTTCTTGTGGTCGTCCTTTGCCTTTATGAGGTTTGCATTCGCCTCCAGCAACGAGGCCTTTGCCGCTTCCAGGTTCGCCTCCGCTGCTGTGGTCGCCGCGTTTGCGGCTTCCATTTCGCTTTTGGCTGCGTCGTATGTGTCCTGTGGTACCACGTTCTTCTTGAAAAGCGCCTCGTTTCGTTCAAAGTTGTTCTTCGCGTATGTCAATCTTGCCTTGCATTGCGCAATGCTGGCATTGGCCTGGGATATGTTGGCCTTGCAGACCTCCACCTTGGCCTCTGCGGCCTTCAATGCGGCGTAGTATTGAACTGGGTCCACCTTGTACAGAACCTGGCCCTTCTTTACCCTGTCGCCGTCCTTGAAGCCAACTTCAATGATTTCACCTGAAACGCGGGGCACAACAAGCACTGTTGAGGGCGACACCAGACGCCCAGTGTAGCGGCGTATGTCCTCCTCGGTCTGGTAGCTGACCTTCTGTACCGCAACCAGCTGCGCGGGACGCTGCATCATCGGGTTTGGAGCGGCCTTAGGCTGCTTTTCCTTTTCCGCCGCAATGCCCATAAGAGCCGCCGCTATTGAAATTGCAATCAGTCTTTTAATCATTTTTCAATTCACTCCTTCCTTGTTGTTATTGTTTTCTTGGTCAAGTTTGTCCTCTAATATCGAAAGTACCTCGATGAATGTGGCCAGTTTCTCATCTGGCACGCCAGCAAGGTACTCGGAAAGTTTCTGGGCTATCTGGGTGTTGATCTCATTAGATATATGCTGCCCGTTCTCCGAAAGGCTTATGGCCACTGTACGCCTGTCGTTCTCCTGTGGGTTTCTCTCAAGAAAGCCTGCCTGGCAAAGCGTGTCCACCATCTGGGATACCGCGCCAGCTGTCAGATTCAGGTGATTCGCCAGTTCCTTAAGCGTAAGTGGCCTGGGAAAATGCGCCAATACAGCGCATACAACGCGCAACTGGGCGAAAGTCAGGTTAATGTTGGCTGCCACATTGCGACGCGTGGCCGCATTGCTGAAGAAGTGGTTGATGCGTATCATCTTGTGCCACAGCGTCAGAAAGTCATCCTTTTCCATGCCCATTGTCATAACCCTTTTAGTTGTAAAATAATTTAGCGGCTAAAATATAAGGGATTTTCTCATTTTTCAAGTACGGGGCGGGGTAATTTAATTGCATGGTTGTTATGTGCGGGGGTGCTCCGCGCGGCCAGGGGCCGCGCGTCAGGACG
>JAFZZD010000498.1 GCA_017615955.1 Victivallales bacterium | reverse complement strand
GTTCAAAGGCGTCACATTCGGTTACTATGGAAAGAACGGTTATTATTCATCGGAGAAGGCAAGACGTGAAATCGACCAGATTGCGGAACTTGGCATTCCATGGGTCTGCCTGATTTCAACCATCATGCAGGATGCCTTCTACAGCACGCGGATGTATAGGGATTTTTGCGTGACGCCTGGCGATGACGAACTTGTTGAAATCATCCAGTATATTCATTCCAAGGGAATCAAGGTGATGCTGCGCCCAATGATCGAGTGTTGGGACGGCACGCAAAGATATCTGCTTACCCTTCCGCAAGGGCAGATACATCCAGACATCCCATTCCATTATCTAGATGACTGGTTCAAGAACTACAGGCATGTGACGACGCATTATCTTCGCATTGCGGAAAAGACCGGATGCGAGGCATACGGCCTGGACAGTGAACTAAACAAGCTGTTCCCCGCCTCTGACCATTGGAAGGAGATCATTCAAGTGGCGCGCGGATGCTACGGCGGGCATCTGACGAGTTCTTTCATCAATACCGAGCAGTTTATTGACCTTCTGGACAACAAGGACTTCTGGGTCTATTCCCTGGATTCGCTCGGAACCAGTTTCTACTATCCGGCGATGTCGAACGGAAAGGGGACGGTGGAAAGCATGGTCGAATATCTTCGGCCTCATGTGGAGGCGATAAGACGTTTTTCAGACAAGCTAGGCACTTGTTTCTATTTTGGCGAATGCGGCTGCTGCTCCTCGGAAAATGCGACCCAACGGCCAAACTTTTGGAAAAACGGAACCAAATACGATGGACAGCAGCAGGCGGATTACATGGAGGCGGTCATCCGCCTGTTTTCCGAGCAGCCGTGGTGGGGCGGCATGTTCTGGTGGAAATGGGATGAAAACAACAAGCGTCCCGAATTCAAATCAGATCCAGCAGGAGACAGAGGATTCACGATTTCCGGAAAACCTGCCGAAAACATCATGCGCAGATGGTGTGAAGAATAGGACCAGAAGAGTGGACTGTGGTCTGTCGGGTGCCTGCGGCGAAAGCCGCAGGTATAGCCGTGCCTTTCAAACGCGGGCGAAAACGCCCGCGCACAGCACAGTCCACTTAAAATCACTTCAACTCGAATATTAAGTCCTCTGGCTGAATGCCGTATGTTCCTGCGGAGACCAGAATCAGATTCTGCTTGCCTGCCTTCAATTCGACTTCACCGTATGCTGCGTCTGTATTGGGCTGGCCAATAATCTTGCCTACATACTTGCCGTCCGCAATAAGCATGGCGGTGGTCTCCCATTGGCGGCGATAGTTCCAGCGTGTCATCTTCACCTTGTAGGTGCCAGCCTTCTTCACATCGACGGTGTAGCTCACATACTCGCCAGCCTCGCGCAATTGCAGTTCCTTGCGGCTATGCACTTCGGCGCCCACCGCGATGGTGCTTGCCTTGTGCTGCTTGTAGCTGCACACATTCTGCCCGCCCTTGTTGAAGGATGTGGCCTTTATTGTGCCTGGTATGTCAAACACCTTGATCGGCTCGCCAGGCTGCACACCGACTATCACTGGGAACGCGTCCGTCATGCCTACGTTGCCGTCCTTGTCCTGTACGCAGATGCGGAATATGTGGGGATAGCAGTCGAAAACAGGAATGCGGCCTGAACGGCCAGCGCTGTACCAGCGTGTGTCCTTGTAGTGGGGCATGTCCATGATCCAGTCGAACACGTATGGCTTTTCGGTCTTGTAGTCCACAAGGAAGCCATTGTCAAACAGGTATGCCACCTCCACGTCCCGTTCCGCCTCGGCTGCGAAGCGTATCTTCTCACCGTCCTTGACACAGGTCTTGGGAACTTGGGTCCACTTGACCTTGGGGCACTTCTCCATTGGATATTCGTATGCCCTGACGTAGTCCACAAGGTATTCCTCCATGCCAGGCTCTCTGCTGCGTCCGCCAGACGTCTTGGCGGCGGCGCTTACGCAAAGATGATGCTTTGAGGTGCTGAATGCATGGTTAAGCGCATCGTAAGTCAGAGTGTCAAGTGGCGTATGCTGGGACTTGGCGTTCATCAGCTTGCCGTTGACGTAAGTAGAAACCTCGAATGGCGTCCACTTGACGCCAATCACATAGAAGTCATCAAGAGTTCCAGGCAGCCTGAAATGGGAACCATAGCTGTTCTGGTTGGGGCCGCGCTGGACGTGGAGGTTGCTGGCGATGATGGGTTCTCCGCCTCTGGTGGAATAGTCCTCGAAAATGTCGATTTCAAAGCCGCCGCCCAGCTGGCAGTTCCTGCCTTCATTGTACAGCCAAAATGCGGCCCACCATCCAGGGCGCTTGGTGAAGCGCACTCTTGCCTCATAGTATCCGTAGCCGAAATGGCGTCTTGAGTACATTCCGACGGTGTTGCCTATGTATGTGCCGTCTTCCCTCTTGTCCTTCCATTCGCAGCGGATGTGGAGCATCCCGTCCTTTAGGGTGGCGTATTTGCGCTTTGCCACTGTCGCTGGCGCATCCGGTGACCAAGGCGTGTTCATCCAGTTGTTCTTCCAATCCACTTCCGTTCCGTCGAATTCATCGTGCCATACCATCTTCCATCCGGCCTTGACTGGGTCGAATGTGGGGAGAAGATCCAGCTTCATGGGCACATTGTTGGTGCGGATTTTCCTTTTTGCCATGCCCAGCTTGTATTCGTCCACTTGGGAGTTTTCCGTATTGAAACGTATTTTGCATGGGAAAGAACCCATGCCGTCCAGTTTCAGCTTGCCATTGAACGAGCGCAGGCGGCTGTCATTCAAGCTGGATACGTTCACATAATACTCTGTGGCGCTGACCGCAAAGAGGAAGTCATTGGGCAATGAGGCGAAGGGAATCCTTATGCTCTTCTGCTGCTTGCCTTTGTAGTGCACCGCCACGTCGATGTATTTGGCATACAGTTCCTGGCGTGTGATTTTCATGACAAGGTCCTTGCCCATGCTGAAGTCAATGCTGCCCATTTCGGGGAAACGACATACGCGCAACCCCATTGCAAAATACTTTTCGCCCGCCTTGGAGGGCAGGGCATACTCCTTGGCGGAAACGATTTCCGCACCCTTGGGATAGATCGCCTGCCCGCTCTTGGTCTCGATGCCGTCCGTCAATATGCCTTGTACAATCTTTGGGGAGCCATGGCGTGTGCCTTCCTTCTCGTAATCGTCTTCCTCAAATGTCTCCTCCATTTCAAGCACTTGTGACAGATTCCTCAAGTCACGTGCACCACCAAGGGAAATCCTGGGATTCTTGCCCTTGCCTGACTGGAAATGTATCACCAGCAGGTTGTCCCCCTTCTTCAGCTTCAATTTTGCCCTGTGTGTGGTGAAGTGCGGGGTGTCTGAATTGTCGCCGCCCTGCAATGTGTCCAGCACCTTTTCGCCGTTTATGTAGTATGCGAAGAAATAGTCCGCGCCCGCGCCGATGTCGTAGTCGGTGTCGGAAGGTGCATTGATTGTAGCATAGAGGACTGCATTCTGTCGCCGTATGGACTTGCCTTTGAAGGCAGGAAATGCGATAATGTTGTTGTCCAGCGTCAAGGTGCTTGGCTTGACGCCGTATAGTTCGGCTGGCACCTTGTCCAAGGGGAAAGTTATCATCTCATCTGGATGGCCTATCTCGAATACCGTGAACTTGTTCGGGAAGGGTATGTTGCCTGACACGTCGCCTTCCTCTATGGAGATGCCGCTTTCCTTGAGTTGCAGGGTATTTCCCTTGTCAAGGTGCAATGTCACTACCACTTTGCTGGTCATGCCCTTGGGCATGTCCACGACTGGAACGGCAAGCTGAACATTCTCCCATTCGGTTGGAATCGCAATCTTGTCCTTGACTTTGGGAACTCCTGTCCAGAAATCCTTTCCGGTGGTGGGATTCTTTGCATAGCACTGGATGCGCAAAGTAATATTGCCCTTGCCCTTCACCGTGGCGTTCAACACCACGCGGTCGCCTGACTTGGCGGCGAAATTCTTTTTGCACATCAAGGCAAAGCCATTCTTGGATGTGACGTTTTCTATGCTGACTACGCCATCCTGCGTCATGACATTTGGCAGTGGCTTGTATCCTTCCCAGGTATGGTTTTTCCATTGACCGGTAACATCCTCCAGGGCAAATGCGCTTGCCACAAGAAGCAACATAAACAACGTCAGATTTTTCATTTTGTCTCCCTTGAGGTAATTCAAAACTATTGGCATTGCAAGCCTTTTCCACTGGCTAAAGCCAGCGGCTCCGATTGGCGCGATAGTTTTGAAATTAGCTCTATTATTATTGTAATTCAATTATTGTACCCTTTTACTTCAGCAACTCGATTTCATAGAGTTCCAGCTTGTGCTGGTGGAAGTCGATGTGGAACTTCACCGTCTCGTATGATTCGGGGTAGTCGAAGCCGATCATGTACTTGTCCTTGACCACATTGCTTGGCTCAAGTTGCACCCACTTGCCGCGCTTGCGTATCTTGATGGTGGGCGTGCCCAGGTTGAGACCGTAGATGCGCACCTTGGAGAACTTTGGCTTGAACTCGTACTTCGGGAAGGAAATCTCGTAGAACTTCTCCTTGTTCCACATATCGTAGAATGCCAGTACGTCCCTGGTGCCATCAAACATCTTGTATGAAATGCGCGGTGTTTCACGTGAAGCGGCGATTTCCACATCGTTCTCATGGTCGAACAGCAGGTTGCCCGTGCTGCAGCGCTCCTTCTCCTTGTCGTCGATTTCGGCTGCCACTTCCTTGAAGGACTTGAGCTTTTCGCCCATTTTCTTGGAGGTGCCGATGATGACCTCCTGTGGCGCCAGCGTCATGCTGTCGAACTTGCTGAATGTCCTGTCCCCGCAGAATTCAACGAAGCTGCCCTTCACGCCCTTCAGCGAGACGGTCACTGGCTGCATGGAGTAGTTCACAGCCGCGAACAATTTCTCGCCGTTTGACAGTTCCCAGAGTGCGGCTCCAGCCTCGGAGTTGTGGAAGAGCAGGGTGCGCTTGCCGAAGAGGATGAAGTCCTGAAGTGCCTCCGCAGAGGTGAATATGTAGCGTATGCCCTCATATACGGAAGGCACGTCGCCCAGGTCATGGTATGCGTAGGGAAACAGCGTCTTGCATCCACGTATCATGAACGCCCAGGTGTGGCACACCATCTCCGTGAAGTTGGGATAGCGGGATATGCGCTCGTGGGAGCGTGATGCAAATGCGGTGGGCATGGAGCCGATGCATTTGTCTGGCCTGTTCAATGTGGAGATTTCATCAATGTAGTTGCCCAGTGTGTTTATTTCTCGGTCGTAGGCGCGTATGCCATTCTCCTCCCTGGCGTTGATGTATGGGTGCGTCTCGAACCAGTCCGCGCAATCCAGATACCGACTGCAGGCGCGCGACCCCATGAGCACCACGTGGTACGGGTCCTTTTCGCAGAGGTAGTCGTAGATGTGCTTCAGATAGACAGGGGAGATGTTGCGGCACTCTGGCTCATCGGAGATGTAGTAGTAGATGCCATTGCCCTTCTTTGCCTTTTCAATGGTCTTGTCCAAAGCATCCCAGTATTCCTTGCAGGGATACACGTCCCTTGTGGCCTCCTTTGCCTCAATGCCCTTCACCAGGCGCAATGGCTCCACCCAGCCACCAATCCAGAAAATGTCCTTGGTCTGGCACAGGTCGTCCTTGTCGTACTTTTCCTTGAATGCCTCGCCTCCCATGTAGTATTCGGAATACATGTTTCGGCGCAGGACGGGCTTGCCGTCCACAATCAGGTTGCCGCCAGAGATCCATGAAGTGCGCTTGTCGTAGGGCTTTAGGCGGCGGATCTTCTCCTTGATTTCGTATTCGCCGCACCTGGCGGTCAGGAATGCCTCGCCTTCCTGCATTTTGGATGTGTCGAATGCGAATGAGAGCTTGTCGTCTTTCAGTGTAAGTGTCTTCTTCGCCAATCCCGCGCCTTCAAGCGTCAGCGTGACAGGCGCGTTGCCGGAACGCACGACAGTGCCTGCGACCTTGCTGTAGTCCTGCCCAGGATAGAAGTTGCGGCGGTACTCGGGAAGGGTGAAGTTCACCTTGATTGGCGTGAATGTGGCGATGAGTGGGAAAATGCGCCCGAAGTCCTTTCCATCGGAGGTCCGCTTCAAATCAATGCGCACCAGGTTGCGGCCAGTTTTCTCGAACTGGTACGGCGTGGTCAGCGTGTTGAGGCCAGCCTTTAATTTCACGTTCTTTCCGAAGAATAGGAAGTCACCGCCCTTTTCCAATTGCACCTTGACTTTCAGGCTGCCTTTTGGAAGGTCCTTCTCCTGCCCAGTCACATCCGCCTCTGCATTGGAGATGTACACATAGTCCTGCGCAGCTCGCATTGGAAAGCCCTTGATGGTCTTGAAGTTGTGGAGTTCCCTGTAGGCTCGCTTCAATGGCGACCAGGACGAGCGCTCGGAGAGCACGGCGCTTCTGCAGCGGCATACGTTCACGCGCCATTCGCTTTTCCAGATGTTCTGCCTGGTCATGTAGAAGGCGGTAAGGGGCAGTTCGATTTCCGCGCTCCAGAAATCCTTGCCCGCGTGGATGGCGGTCTTCCAGATTGGGCCGTATGGGTCTGGGCGTATGTTGCCGCCTTCCGCATAGTACATGGCGTAGGTGTAGTTTGTGAATGTCACCAGGAACTGGTAGTATTCCTGTGTGCTGCCGTCTGGCACCAGGAACAGCTCGATTGCATCGGTGCCCCAGAGGTCGCCTCCTGGCGTGGAAGCCAGTTTGTTCATGTCAGTCTCAAAGCATTTTACGCCGATGTATATTGCGTCCTCTTTCTGCAGAATCTGGAATTCGGTGTTTGCATTGGGAACGCTGTTGCCGCTGCGCCTCATGCCTTCTGGCACAGTGAAGCCGCTGTATTTCTGGGCGTTTTTCCATGCCGCCTCGTCCAGTTTGCCGTCCACGGAGATTGCCTCTGTTTCATTGCTTTTCATTGCTTTGCTGTTTTCAGCGGAAAATGCGCTTGGAGTCGCCAGGCATAACGCAAACAGGGCTAGACAACGGGTGAATGCATAAGTGTTTTTTAACGTGTTTTCAAGGTAAGTTGCTGTTTGTCTAGATTTCATTGTTGTGTCCTTGCAGGGCTAAATAATCAAGAGAGGTAATTTCAAAAGGCTATGTTCTCCAAGAGGGTAGGTAATTGGC
>JAFZZD010000497.1 GCA_017615955.1 Victivallales bacterium | reverse complement strand
CTGCACATTGTCCATCAACATTCTGAAAAGCGCACGCTCCTCCTTGGTGGCAAAGCCGAAAAGCTGCATGCAATCCTCCCGCAAATGGAAATGTGTATGGATGGTGACTTGCTGGCCCACAGGTGGCAGCTTGTCAAAAGTAGAAAGTGGCACGGACACGGAATATCCCACGCCCTGCACATCAACGATGATTTCGGTAGGTTCAGCCTCTGCAAGTATGCCTGTAAGTCTAGCTATCATGTTAGTATGTCCTCATCAATGCGACGACTACGCCCTGTATGTTAAGTTGCTCCAGCGGGACAAAGCGTGACTTGTATTCGGGGTTCGCGGGGCGGAGTTCCCACTGGTTGTCTGTCAAATACAATGATTTCACGGTTGTCTCGTTGTCCACCATTGCGACTATGATCTTGCCGATTTCGGCCTCCTCGCTGGCCTTGGCCACCACCAGGTCGCCGTCCAGTATGCCCAAATCACGCATGCTTTCGCCTGTGACCTGCAAGGCGAACAGCTTCTGCCCGCTGATATGGCCTGGCAGTGAGCGTGGGTCGATCTGGATGTAGCGCTCCACATGCTGCTCCGCCATGAATGGGACGCCAGCGCTGATGCGTCCCAGGACAGGTATGCTGAGCGTAAGTGCAAAGTTCTTAGGCTTCTCTGACTGCGCCAGTGACAGGCTTCTTGCCTTGGAGGACCGGTTTACATAGCCCTTTCTCTGCAATGCCCTGACATGTGCGAATGCAGTTGCCGCCTTGATGCCGAAGTGGTCGCTGATCTCCGACACGGTGGGCGCCATTCCCTCCCTGTGTGAGAATTCGGATATGTACTCCAGAATATCCTGCTGCTTTTCCGTCAATCCCTTCATTTTTTTCTCCAATATTGAACAATTACAAAACAAATATTCGCCTAAAAAGAATGAGCATAAATTAACATGGCCTCTAATATATGCAAATTTATTTGGCTAATTTTTTATTGTGCATGGCTGGTATTCCATGATTTTCCATGCGAGGGGGGCATCCATGTGAGCGCCGAAGCGGCGCTCACTCAAGTTGAGCAACTTGTATGTTTTCGTCAGTTGGACATCCACACAGGTTGGCCAACTTGTGCGGGTGTGACTGGGGCTTTGCCCTACATTATTTTCAACATGAGTGGGCGCCGAAGCGGCGCTCACATGGCAGCCCATCATTTGGACGTGCAAGCAATCAACTACTCGAACAGTTTTTCCAGGCGGTATATTCTCAACTGCCCTGGTTTCAATGTATCGCTGAAATCAGTGCCGCCCACCTGAATCTCGTTGTCTTCCAGAATACGCCTGGCCACATCGCAATCCTCGACAGTGAAGTTTATTTCCACATCTTTCTTGTCGCCATTGTAGCAAACTATGTAATGACGGTTTTCCAGCATCACCGATGACACCAGGGGCTTCACACTGCATTTGCCGAAACTGACCTTTATCTCAGCCTTACTGTGGGCATTGAACACATCGGCCACCTGTGCCAGTTTTTCACTTGCGGCAAAGGCCATCCCTCTTGCGTCTGGCTTCTTGCAGTCAAATACAACTCCCCTGGTGCCGCAAAGCAAAGCTGCGCCTACCTTGTCGAAAAGGTGCGGCATCTCGCTCTCCAGTGCAAATATAGGAATAACATTCTTGCACATTTCAAGGGAAGCGCCAATTGCTCCGGGAACATCGTCACTCTTCTCTATGATTGGCATGAACAGGTCTGCGTATTTAAGATACTGCGCAATGTTCTTGTCTTTCCAGGAGGCCGTCACTGCAAATGGCTGTCCAGGCGCAATGCTGCGAATCGCGGCAGCCAGTTCCTCCATTTCATCAACAGTGTAATACGAAAGCAATGCCGCATCCGCAATCCAGCAAATGACGGATGCCTTGTTTTGCGCAGTGGCGACAGCAGTCAGTATATCCGCTGCATTCTTTCCTTCAATGTGTGCAAACACCGCGATGCGGTTGTCCTGTGCCTTGTCCATGAAAGCGTTCAAATCGGCCTGGAACATTCCCTTCAACGGAATTGTGCTGTTGATTCCAGCCCTTCGCAAGTCAAGGAATTCCTGGCTTTCACCGCTTCCATTAAGCCAAAGATTGGCAAATCCAATAGGCAGGAATGGCTTGCCATCGCGGAAAACAGTGCCTTTTTCTTCAAATTTCAAGCTGGAAGGCTGCACCGCACTGAATAATATCGGGAAATTGCGTCTGCAGGCATTTCCCGCCAGGTCGGCCACCTGTATTGAAACGACATGCAAATTGACTCCGCCACCGGCAAGCTGTTCTCGCTTGCCTTCAAAGCGTACATCTTTTATCTCAAGATAGCGCCCGCCAAAAATGTCAGGCTCCTCCAGCATCAGGCGGACAACTGCGTTTGTGGCCTTGAGTGGCGCGACCGCGCTGAAATCCAGGTCATGCCAATTTTCTGAAACTTGAAGGCGCCCTGCCCTTTCCTCGACGATGACGTTTCCAGCCGCATCAAGGAATACGATGGCAACCTGTGCCGCCCCCTGTGCGGGAATCGCAATATTGCCGCGAGCCTGGAAAGAAAAAACATAGCGTTCAAATGGAAGCACGGACACCATGGGTGAACTTAAAAGAAAGAACGTATTGGCCTCGCCGCCATCTCTGCCAATGCGAAGCCCACCGCCTGTCAGCGCTGTCTTCCGCAACAGCGAGTTCCTGTTCTGGAATGCCCAGCTCTCCAGCCGGTCAAAGCTGTTCTCCCTGCTTTTGAATGGAGTCTTTGGCGTGTAGATAATGCAATTGCCCTCTCTTTGCAGGGAGGCGCTCACATCCACGCCGTCAATCCGCATCTCCACGGTGCGCCATTCAACGCCGGTGTCGTCGGTCAGTTCAAATACTACTGGAGATGATGCATCATCACTGCGCGCAGGACTAATCATCTTTATGGCGGACGGCATTGCATCCTGCCCGCTCCAGTCCTCATGCGTCACCTTGTCAATCGTCACCGATTTGAGAACGGGGCACTTGCTTCCATCACAATGCAAATACACCTTATACCGCATCCAGCCATGCCCCACCGGGAACGCAGTCAAAACGTCACCGCTCCTGATATAGGCACTGCGGGCATCCCTTCCTGGCCCCGTGAATGGCGTCCAATCCCCCTTCTCTGGACTTTCACACGTGGAAAGCTGGATTGACACGGAGCTTTTGCCCGGAGTGGAAGCGGACCATGCAATGCGGCTGCCAGACCTGGGTTTCGGGAATGGACGAGACACGAAATATGCATTTGGATAATAACGGCCATCGTGGGAACTGAATGTGGCATTGAGCAGCATAATGAAGTTGTCCTCCGTGAAGTCTGGCGTTTCAGCCCCCAGGATGATCTGAGCATACGCCGCCTTGCCTGGCACAGTGCCCTCCGCAACAAGCCTTGCCAGCGCATCAGGAAGGCGAAGCACACGCAATGGCAGTGCCGACAGCTCGGCTCCATTCCTGTCCAGCCACCTTATCGCCATTCGGCATGCAAGTGGCGACCTGGAAGGCTCATCGTCCACCTTGTATTTCGGCGGAAGCGAGTAACTCCCAAAGAAGCCATGAGACTCATCATCCTTGTTCTGATAGGTCTTCTCCTTCAAGGTCGCGCCTGCCACCGATTGTATTTCCCAATTGCCAGTCACCAGCACATCAAGGCGAAAATCAACGCCGGACACAACAGGCAGCACCCTGGAACGCAATTCAAATGCAGTGTCAGGGGCTGCTCCAGGGATTTTCGCGATTATAAGACCGCGCCTGCCGCTCCTCTCTCCATGGACAAATGACAGCGATGCATTCTTATTGTGGCAAATGCGCCAGTTCTCATCGCTGAAGTCATCCTGGAACGTGATGCGTGGAATACGCCCGACTGAAATGCACCCGTCCCTAAGCTGTAT
>JAFZZD010000496.1 GCA_017615955.1 Victivallales bacterium | reverse complement strand
CAGTCTTGATGTATCGGGATAAATCACGATTCTGCCGCCAGAATTAATGACGGCTGATTCGAGATAGACACTGCCATAAGCATATATGAGGCCTCCATCATTCACCATGACGTCAGTTGCAGAAACACCGTTTGAGAGAGACAGTCTGCCGCCGGAGTTCACCACTGCTGAAAGCACACTGCCTCCTTTGGAAATTGTGGATAAATAGCACGCCTCATTGATTGTGGTGGAAACAGCCATTCCTCCATTCCCTATATACATTCTGGCAGCTGAATTCAAGGTCGTGTCACTCGCAATGCCAGACATGACACATAGCCAGCCTACATCCAAAGTCATGCCACTGGCAGAGGCATTTTCTATGACAAAATTGGAACCATTGCTAGTGCCTTGGATATACGTTTCTGGTGCGACATACAGTCCCAAATATGCGCCTGAGACCGCTTCCAAGCCAGAGACATAGCCGCTTTGAACCAAAATATTTCCACCCGATTCAACAACAGCGTCAACTGCGGAGCCGCCTGAGACCACCAAATACCCTTTGGAATCCAAAGTAATCGAAAGCATTGTCGTGCCAGAGTGGGCTGTCGCGCTGTTGGATAATGTCCACCCACTGATAATACTAGGCGCAAAAGTCACGGTTGCATCACTTGCAACATAAACATAGCCGCCATTTTCAACTACTTCCTGTGCAGTGCCGCCTGACGACACGTTCACCCTACCGCCAGGATTCACCATCGTGGAAACAGTAAATCCACCATCAAAAATGGTAAGATTTCCCTGGGATTCAAGCGTTGCGGAAACAAACGTGGTTCCCGAATGGACTGTGGCGCTGTTGGACAAGACAAGCCCGCTGGCAACATTGGATGCAAATGTGACGTACGCACTATATGCGGAGACATAGCCGCCGTTTTCAACTATTTCCTGTGCAGTTCCTCCTGACATGATTGAAATTTGCCCACCGGCATTTACCGTCGCAGAAACTGCGTTGCCTTCTGAATTCACACCAACATTCCAGCCCGAACATACGTCCATGCCACTGATGTATCCATTCTGAATCACAAATGAAGTCCCGCCGCTTGTGCCCTGGATGTACGTGTCCGATGCCACTGCAAAATAGCAAGACGCGCCGGAATCCATCGCAATGCCAGAGGCGTATGCTCCAGAAGTGACCCACAAATAGCCTTCAGAGGATACGCTTATGTTCTTAACTGACGCACCTGATGAGACGTATTCACTGCCCTTTGAATTGACTATCGAAGAGGTAACCGTCCCGCCAGAAGAAATGTATAGACGCCCTCCTGAATTTACAGTTGCGGATACAATTTTACCACCAGAAGCAATTGAACCCATGGCTGTATCATTAATTGTCAATTTACTAAATGGGCAAGCCAGCCACACATTGCCAGTATTGAAGGTCCAATTGCTAATTATACCACCATTTTTAACAGTCCAGCCGCCGCCATTGAAAATCACGCCGGTAAAAGTACCGCCTGAAGAGACAAGAATGGACCCGCCTGACTCAAGCGTCATTGCATCAACTTTGCCTCCAGATGAAACATATACGCTGCCGCCTGAATTGACAATGGCGGAAATTGCCGCGCCTCTTGAAGAGACATACATTCTTCCACCTTCATTGACCACGGCGGACATTGCCGTGCCGCCGGAGGAGACAGCCACCCAGGCGCCCGAATTCACTGTAATCTGGTTTACGGGATTCCTGAGGTTATAGCCTCCGGCGTTCACTATTGTCCCTTCTTCTATGCAACCCTTGGACATATTGAAATTTCCGCCATTTATAATGGTTGAAATCAGGGTGCCGCCTGAAGAGACATCTAAATAGCCGCCAGCCTCAAGTGTCAATGATTCTATGGTTCCCCCTGGAAACACATAAAGTGCACCGCCTGAAGATATAGTCGTGGAGTTTGCAATGCCTCCACTGGACACGTCCACTCTTCCGCTGGAGTAGACAGTCGTGGAATTCGCCGTT
>JAFZZD010000495.1 GCA_017615955.1 Victivallales bacterium | reverse complement strand
CGGCCAATGGCCGCGCACATCATAAAATGTCCGTTTTGTGTTATCTTTGTCTTTTTAATCATATTGCCTGAAGCCCCGTTTTTGCATAGAATATAGGCGGATTTTTCAAACTAATGCCTAAATATCGTGGAGAGCAAAAATGGGTAAAAAAGTACAGTATTTCACATTGATTGAGCTTCTGGTCGTAATCGCCATCATCGCCATTCTGGCTTCGATGCTGCTGCCAGCATTGAGCAAGGCCCGTTCAAAGGCCAGGGACATCAGCTGCCGCAACAACCTGAAGACCATCGGGCTGGCAAGCACACTCTACTCAAACGACTTCGAGGACTGGATTCTAAACGGATATTGCGGCGCCAGCGCGGCCAATGTGAATACGGCCTCCTGGTACGCAATACTTTCCGGCGTGCAGCACAGCGGCGCCAAACATCCATTCTCTTCAGGCTACGGCTGCGAATACTTCGGCAGCACCGTGAACAAGGGCACGTTCGTATGTCCTGACGAGGGACTGCCCTTCGGCACCGTCTCATCGGGGCGCTATGCTTATACACATTATATACAGAATGGCTACCTGACCGGCGCATTGGCATACCAGGACGGCAACATCTACAGCAGAACCACACACTCCATCCAGACGCCCAGCATGGCAATCTACTGCGGAGACAGCGTCCTTCCAACCAGCTACTGCGTCAAGGTGGACAGGTATTTCAGCTTCAGGCACGGCATGGCGGACGCCCGTTATGCAGCCGGCAAGGACACTGCGCCCAACACCACAGGAAGATGCAACATGACTTTTGCAGACGGGCATGTGGAACCCAAGAACTTCCTGGAACTCAAGGGTTTCCCCTCACCAGGCGGCGACCTGACCCTGGGCTATGTTGAAAGCCAGCGCTACTCGCTGTTCACCGGCTACACACTCAGCGATGCAGTCAAGCAGTAAGCATAGCGGGGGACTTTTAATGAAAAAACTCTGCCTTTTTACCCTGCTGCTCCTCTCCTGCGCACTGTTTTGCCAGGAGGCAATCGACTTTGTGCTGCCTTTCAGCGAGAATGGCTTGACGCCCATGCACAAGGACGCAAAGACTGAAGTCATCTCCGAGAATGGCATTGCAACTCTCCACATAATGGGACGTGGCGCAAATCTGGAAAAAGCCACAATCGTAGATGTGGAAATGGCGGACTTCGCCCGCTTCGCCGGCAGAAAGCTGTGCATTTCCTACGAGTACAAGCTACAGGACGTGCCAAAGCCAGATGTAAGCTACAATGGCTTCAAGGCAATGATACGCTATGAGGCGGACGGCAAGACCCATCATGGCCACGCGGCGACACCCTGGGGCAGCTGCGACTGGACCCAGGGCACCTACAACCACGAGGTCAAGCCCAATGCCGTCACAGGCCGCATGCGCTTCGCCATACCAGGCGGCCATGCCTGGATACGCAATGTGCGCCTCTCCTCGGCTGGCACTGTCAGCCAGCATGTCATCGCAAGTCCAATGCTGGGTGTCGCGTTCTCTACAATCCGTGCAGGGCAACTGCTCTCCAAAAGTCCTGCCATAGACATGATATGCTTCAATGGCGGCTTCTCATGCAACACCCTCAACTGGAAGGCTTCGGAGATCAAGCAGCTCAACTTCAAGTTGTCCGCCACATCTCCTGGCTATTATGAACTGGTATTCAAATGCGAAAACAATGGCAAGGCCTCCAGTTCAATGATGCGCAGTTCCGTGATACCAGATGGAAAACTGCGGACCGTAATGTTCCCGGTGGGGCGCAATGGAGACTGGCAGGGCACTGTTAAAAGCCTGCAGATCTGCCATCTGGACGGGCGCAGAGGCAATCACCTGGTGCTTGCCGAAGTCCGTGCGCTGGAAAGGGAGAACCTGGTGCCTGAAATTGAAGTCCAAGGCGGAAAGCCTTTTGAAATCGACACATTGCGCCCGCGTGGACGCTACCGCTTCTACTGGAATGGAGCAAATGCACCAAAGGCGACACTGTCATTTCTGGACGCGGATTACAAGGCAATTTCCAAGGTGGAGCTTTCACAAGGCAGCAAGGAGGTGCAGTTCCAAGTGCCAACCTTGGCCATGACTGCGGAACTGGACATTGCGGCCCAAGGCACATTCCAGCCAGGCATTGAGCTGCTGGAACTCGTCGAGAAAAAGACGCAGCCCACAGTATGGCAAGGCAAGTGGATATGGTGCCAGCGTGCCTCTGGTCCAGAGGACACCATCGTCTGGTTCAAGCGTGAATTTGATTTGCCAGAAGGCGAAATCGAGGCGGCTGGCATTTGCGCCACTGGCGACGATGGCTTCGTTGCATACGTGAACGGGCAAACCATTGGCTGGAGCGGATACTGGCCCACGCCCAAGGTGTTCGACTTTGCGAAGCTCCTCAAGCCAGGCAGGAACACCATTGAAATGCGCGTCCGCAACGTGAAGCAGAACGGCGGCATGATATGCGATGCATTCGTGTTGCAGAACGGAAAAATGCTGCGGCTGGACAGCGATGAGCAATGGCTGCTGAAAGTCGGCGTCGGCGAGACGAAGCCCAAGGCCATAGACGACAAGGTGACTGTGCTGGGCGACTACAGGCTTAGCCCCTGGGCAGGAAGCCTGGGATATGAGTTCTGCGGCCCGGCTGGACTGCTGGAACTGAAGAAATCCAGCGAGAAGGGACTTGTGGCGACAATCAAGAGAGCGCCAGTGGCGCCTTTGGACAAATTGTCGTTCTCACTGAAGACAGGCAATGGCAACAGGACATACGTGCTGCCAATCAGCGTCAAGGGGAACTGGAGCGCAGGAAGCGAAGTCAGCATTTCCTATACAATGCCCACTTCCCCTGATGGTCAGCTTTTCCTGGATGACCCATACCTTAAAATTGTGGGGGGCAAGCCCCTGGCCGCAATCAAAGGCAAAAAGGCGGACAACGCAAAATGGACTGGCTCCAAGATCGTGAATGTTGGCGGCAGGCAGAAAGTGGCGTCTGGAAAGGACATATTCGACCCGCTGGGCATCTATGTCCCTGGCACTTACGGGCGCTACCCCGTCAAGGAATGCTGGCGCATCCTGGAAGCCGCGCAGACGGGCAACCGCGTGCTGCTGCTCGGTATCTCATTCGAGGAATTCTGGAAAGACGAAAACACCTTTGACTTCACGGAAATCAACAAGCGTTTCCAGCTTGCCACTGAACTGCATCCCAATGCAAAGATCATGCTGGGACTGTACTGCTTCATGCCAGCATGGTGGAAGGACAAGCACCCTGACGACTGGACCAAATGGTCCAATGGCAGAAGTCCAGAGCCATACCATGTGGAAAAGCAGGCCCTGTCCTCGGAGAAATGGCTTGAGGATGCGAAAATCGGCATCAACGCCCTGGCGAAGAACATGGAGAAGACTCAATGGGGCAAGGCGGTGTTTGCTGTATCCGTGGCGGAAAGCCGCAACAGCGAATGGTTCTGGAACACCATCGACTACTGGCCAGGTCAATTGCCAGGCTACTCCAAGTCCGACTACGCCTCCTTCCGCAAGTATCTCCGCACAAAATACAAGAGCGATGCGGAGCTGGCGCAGGCATGGAAGCAGAATGGCGTCACATTCGACACAATCAAGATGCCCAATTTCCAGCAACGGCTGCAGTCCAGCTTCGGCCAGCTGATGGACCCAGCAAAGGACAGGTGGGTCATGGACTGGTTCGAATACAGAAACTGGTCCTTGGGCAGGGCCGTCATCAGCCTGTGCAAGTCCGTAAAGGAAGCATTCGGCAATGACATGCTGGCTGGCGCATACTATGGATATTATGTGGAATTCTGCATGCCATCGCGACGCAGCAACCATGACGTGGGGCACAACTTCGTGGTGGAGACAGCACGCTCGCCTTATGTGGACTTCGTCAGGGCACCGTCAAAATACGGCTACAGAATGACTGGAGACTCCGATTTGTGCGTGAATCCACAGGACACATACACTCTGCGGAACAAATTGGTCTATGTGGAGCAGGACTTCCGCTCCTACAGGGAGAATGGGGAGAAGGCATTTGTGTGGGGACGCCACAGCACCGTCACCGAGACAATCGGCGCTATGAACAGGGCATTCGGAATGATGCTGGCATCTGGCATAACCCAATACTGGTATGACTTCGGCAACTGGCTGGATGACATATCCCAGGAGCGCATCAAGGAGCATACCCGCTGCCTGAATTCACTGCCGCCAGTCAAAGGCACCACGCCCAAGGAGCTTTGCATTGTGGGGAGCGAGCACAGCATCTACTATGCGAAGCGTGATGTGCAGGACACGCTGTACGCCGTGGCTTATACGCAGATGATGCGTCGCTTCAGCGAAGCGGGCATTCCCTACAGGCAGCTGCTGGTGGAGGATTTGCTGGAGGCTGGCGTGGTTCCGCCCCATCGCATCTACATAATGATGCCATGCCTGACACTGTCCAAGGAAGACCGCGCCGCATTGATGGCCCGTTTCCAGAAGGAGAAGGCCACTGTCGTGTGGCTGTATGCCGCTGGCCTGTATCTGCCAGGCCAAAGCCCCGATGTAAAGGGCATGGAGGCATTTCTTGGCATGAAGTTCAATATGTCCATGGACAAATATGACTGCAAATTGAAGGCCGAAAAGCCCTGGGGCGGTCAGGAATGGGACTGCTGGCGCGCCTTGTCCCCCGCGTTCTACCCTGTCTCTGGATATGACGAAATCATTGCCAAGGACGGTCAAGGCAGGCCAATTGTGGTGGGCAGAAAGGCCGACGGTGCCCAGCATTACTTCAGCACCTTGCCTGAACTGCCCAACTGGCTGTACCGCCAGATTGCAAAGAAGGCGGGCGTATTCGTGTATGACTGCGGTGCGGACGACCCGGCATGGATTGGCAACGACGTGTACTTTATACAAGCAAAGTCAACTGGCGAACGCACCTTGCAGCTGCCTACGGGCAAGCAGCTCCACGCAATCATCGGCCCATTCAAGGGCATTGTAAAATCAGGCGAAAAATGGAAGGTCCACGCAGGCCAGACCTACGGCTTCGTCATTGAGCCGCAAAACTAGAAAAATGGAATGGATTTTCACATCGGGTAACTTTTCCCTGCGCTTCTCGCCTGACACTGGCGCTATTGCAGGGGGGATTTATTTAGGCAAGCAGGTGCTTCTGGAAAGTCCAGAAGCCTTCAAGCTGGGCTTCCGGCTGCCAGACGCCACACTCCGCTACATCAGCGGCAATGACTTCAATGACATTGCCTTCCAAAACGACACTCTGCAATTCCGCTCTCATCCACAATTTCCCGCGCTTGAGGTGACAATAAGGCTTGCCTCATTGCCAGACAACGCCATCGCCCTGCACTGGAGCGGCAGGGGCTTCCCTGCTGGCTGGAGACTGGAGACCTCGGATCTGCCAGTGGTGCATCTTTCCGCAGAAGGGCAGCTTCTCCATCCACGCAGCGAAGGCGGCATTATCTTCCACCCGGAAAGACACAAATACGTGCCGCCAGACATCAGGCACCCCGAATACTACATCGACAACTACCCTGGACGCTGCCAGATGCAGTTCATGGCGCACTGGAACGATGACGGCTTTGGCGTCTATTTCGCCGCCCACGACGCCGGCTGTGCTCCAAAGCAAATCTCCTATTCTGGTGCTTCTGATTCAATCCTACGCCTTGGACTGGAGACATTCTGCGGCGGTGCGGAGGACAGCTATGAATGCCCATTCCCTTATGTGCTGGCGGGCTTCCAGGGCGACTGGATTGAGCCTTGCGAAATATACCGCAACTGGGTGGAAAAGGCACTTGACCTGAAGAAGCACACCCATTTCCCATCATGGGCGGAAACTTCGCCCATCACGCTCATCTACCCCGTCTGCGGCGATGGCACCATAAAGGCGGAACCCAACCAGTATTTTCCATACATGAATGGCCTGCCCTACGTGGAGAAGATGGCAGAGGCACTTCAAAGCAGGATAATGGCGTTGCTGATGCGCTGGGACAAGAACGGCCCATGGCTGCCGCCTGAAATATGGCCGCCACTGGGCGGCGAAAAGGCAATGCTGGACTTCAAGGAGGCGCTGCACTCACAAGGGCATCTACTGGGCCTCTATGGTTCAGGAACTGCATACACTCTGAAAAGCTACACCAACAGCTACGACGCAACGGAGGAGTTCCGCGAAAAGCATTTGGAAAAGGCGATGTGCGCCAATCCCGATGGCAGCCTCTGCGTCAATGAAATGGGCGGCATACGCACTGGACACTATATGTGCACGGAAACCGATTATTGCCGCACAGTCATCCGCAACCAGATACAGGCCATGGCAAAAGCTGGCATTGACTTTCTCCAGTACTTTGACCAGAACCTGGGCTGCTGCAACTATCTTTGCTACAGCACCGAACATGGGCATCCCTCCATTCCTGGACAATGGTCAACGGGCAGCATGCTCTCCCTGCTGAAGGAACTGAACGAGGCAATCCGCACCACTGGCAGCGATATGCTCCTGGGCACGGAAGGCGCGGCGGCAGAATGCTTTGTGCGGGAACTTCCTTTCAATGACCTGCGCAGTTCAATGTACTTCGCCGAATACCCAGTGCCCGCCTACAACTATGTCTTCCACCAATACACCACAAACTTCATGGGAAACCAGGTGCATTTCACGCAATGCATCGACCATGAAAAGTCGCCCCACGACCTGCTCTTCAGAATGGCATTTTGCTTCATGAAGGGCGACATGCTCTCCATTCCCATGCGGGAAAACGGCCTCGTGGACTGGGGCAACGACGGAGACTGGTTAATACAGCCTCCAGAGCAGGAAAGCATCCTGCTCCTGTGCCGCAATCTCAATGCGACACGCCGCCTGCATCCAGACATATTCCTGTATGGACGCATGGTGCGCCCTCGCTTCACAGTGCAGTGTGGCACATACGACATATACCACAAGGCCAGATGCATGACTTTTGACAGCATACTCACTTCTGCTTGGACAACACCAAGTGGAAATTACGCCCAGGTACTGGTAAATTACCTGCCCTGGCAACAGAACATCACCGTAAATGG
>JAFZZD010000494.1 GCA_017615955.1 Victivallales bacterium | reverse complement strand
TATGGGCAGGCCTCTGGCACGCCGTTGGGAAGGTATGTGCAGTTGCAGGATGGAAATGCCGCTCTTGTGGCAAATACATTCTCCATTCTGGACAACACGGCAGGCCAGTGGCTTGACCAGGAATTCCTCAACATAGACAAGCTGAAATCCGTTTCTCTGTCCGAAAAAGGCAAGCTGCTGTGGAAGGTGGAGCGCAAGGACGAGAAGGGGCCGCTGGCGATTGTGGGTGACATTCCAAAGGGATACCAGCCAGACACAAATGTGATTGCCGCCATAGACCGCGCATTCAGCTGGCTGCCATTCAAGGACGTGGCTCCTGCCTCGCAGCCATTTGCCGCCAGCAGAACATTAAACATCACCGACAACAGCGGTGCCACGTATGTGATTGACTTTGGCGAAAAGCTGCCCGAAGGCAGGTATATGCGCGTCAAGGCAACTTATTCTGGCGAGGACAAGACCAAGGCAGAGAAACTGGACAAGCTGAAAGCGCTTCTTGAAAAATACAATTATCTCGTCATACCAAATACATTCGATGCCGTGGATAAGACGCTGGTGCAGCTTTGCAAGGTGGCTGAAAAAGCAGAAGAGAAAAAGGACGCTGCAAAATGAACTTGCAGGAGGCGGTTCACAACTTTCTGCAAAAATATGCCCTGCTGGGGCGTGACGTGCTCTGCGGCTTCAGTGGCGGGGCGGACAGCACATCATTGCTGTTGGCATTGTCCAGGGAGCAACTGGGTGGCCTTACTGCGGTGCATTTCCACCATGGCATACGCGGCGCGGAGGCGGATGCCGATGCTGAATGGAGCCGCGCATTTTGCGAGAAACGGGGAATACGCCTGGAACTGATTTACCTCAATGTGCCGGAGAACATGCTGCCTGGCGAGGCGACCGAGGAGGCCGCCCGCCGCCTGCGTCTGGAGAACTGGGAGCGTCTTTCCAATGGCACGCGTCCTGTGTTTCTGGCGCATCATGCAGATGACGCCATGGAGGAATTGTTCCTGCGCCTGGCGCGTGGCTCCAATGTCAGCGCCCTGGTGCCAATGAAGCCATATCGCCGCTTGCGTGGAATTGCGCTGTGCAGGCCTCTGCTGGGATTGCGGCGCAGCGAAATCGAGGCATTTCTGCTGGAAAATGGCATTGACGACTGGCGCATTGACGGCACCAACAGCGACAGCCACTACCGGCGCAATGCGCTGCGCAATGAATTGCTTCCCCTGTTCCGCAGGATATTCGGCAATGACGCTGGCCTGCTGCGCTCCATGGAGAACCTGTCCTGCGATGCGGACTTCATTGAGGAATGCGCCGCCCATCTGGAATTGAATGACATCGGCAAATGGCAGTCATTGCACCAGGCGGTGCTTTTCAGGGCTGTGCGTGGTTTGCTGGAGCGCAATTTCCATGAAGTGCCGCCTTTGACATACAACTTCATACAGAGGCTGCAAACTGAACTGGCGAGATTCAAAGGAAAGCCTGTTACCCTGCCATTGAATGAGAATGTTTGTTTCCGTCTGGAGAGATGCGGCCTGCGTGTTGTGAAGAATGCCCCTGAATGGAGTGTGCAGCGCTGGAATTGGCGCAATGCCAGGGATTTTTACCTGCCTGGATGGCATTTCTCCATAGTTGACGGGCCAGGCGAGGGCATAGAGGCATTTGACGAAGCACTCCTCCCCGAAGAACTTGTCATAAGGACGCGCCTCCCCGGAGATAGAATGGAGCCATTCGGCTCAAAGGGCAAGACCAAGAAACTTCAGGATATCTTCACAGAAGCCAAAATCCCCCTGGAGCAGCGAAGCACATGGCCAGTAGTGCTGGCGGATGACGTAATCATCTGGCTGCCCAAGTTGCGCCGCGCCCAATTCGCCCCAATCACCGCCAACACCAAAAACATATATATCAACGCAGAGGCGCTCTTTTTGACGCAGAGACGCTCTTTTTAACGCAGAGGCGCAAAGGCGCAGAGGCGCAGAGTTTTTTTAACGCAGAGGCGCAAAGGCGCAGAGGCGCAGAGTTTTTTTAACGCATAGGCGCAAAGGCGCAGAGTTTCTTAATGTTTATTTTTTGTATATGCTCTGTTCCCCAAGAGGGTAGGTAATGG
>JAFZZD010000493.1 GCA_017615955.1 Victivallales bacterium | reverse complement strand
TCAGTCCATATCGCGTTGCCAGAACGCGATCATTTCTCCAGAGCACAAGAAGGCCGCCGCAAAGCTCCGCACCATCCTTGCAAAGTACCAGGAGGTTGAGCTTCTTCTGAAAATCGGCGAATATCAGAAGGGCGCCGACAAGGACACCGACAAGGCAATCGAGAAGATTGACGCCGTCAACGGCTTCCTGCGCCAAGGGCTGAAGGAAAAGAACTCTTTCGAGGAGACATTGCAGCTGCTGGAACAGGCAGTTCGTTGATAATAAAGGATTTGGTTGAAACATGGCATACGCACTTCAAAGCATGCTGAGGATTCGCACGATGCGGGAGGACCGCGCCAGTGCGGAGCTCTCTGCCGCGCGACAGGAAGTGCGAAACGCTGAAAAGACGCTCGAGGAACGCAAGGAGGACTTGCGACAGTTCGAGGCGACTAAGGAGGAGCGTCGCGACAAAATCTACGAGGCGGTTCTGGGTCATGCGATTTCACTCGACGACCTGGAACGCGTGCGGGAAGGCGTCGCGCGAATCGACGAGGAGGGTGTCTTGAAGGCGGACAACGTGACGATGGCCGCAGCGAATCTCAAGGAGAAGGAGAATCTTGCGGAAACGGCTCGCGAAGGCTTCGTGAAAGCCTCCAAGGAACGGATGAAAATCACGGAGCACAAGGCGATGTGGGAAGCGGAAATGGCGAAGGAACAGGAACATCGCCAGGAAATCGAACTTGAGGACTTCACAGGGAAGAAGAATAAGGAAAAAACGGAAGATGACGATGGAAATCAATAACATACAGCCTATCGGAAGTAATATTTCCGCTCCTGCCGAATTCTATGCGCCTGCAAAGAACACGGCGCCTTCATCATCGGTTGACCTGTTTCAGAAGGCGATGGCTGAAACAATGACGGACATGGAGCGGTTCACTGACTCTGTCAAAGAGCTCAGGAAGGATAACGCCGCTCTTCAGGCCGAGCCATTTAAAGCCATGGTTCATGAACGTTTTTGGATAGCTTCCGTAGAACAGACTGCGCCCCAGGCTGTTACGGCGGTACTTGACGGTGCCCCTGCACAGGCCGCGCAACAAGCAGCACTTGGCAGTGCCACCGCACAGACTGAGCAGATCGCGGCGCCACAAACTACCGCGCCACAGACTGCCGCACAAGCGACTGCGCCACAAGCCACAGCCCATGCAACCGCGCCGCAAGGGACATTTGGCAGTGCTGCCACGCAGGTCGCACAGACCGTACAGACCGCGCCACAGGCAGCACCAGGCAGTGGAACCGCACAGGCCACGCAAGCCGTCGCGCCGCAAGCGGTACTTGGCAGTGCAACCACAAATGCTCCTGCGCCACAGGCCACAGTGCCCCAAGCGGCACTTGACAGTGTCACGGCACAGGTCGCTGCGCCTCAAGTGGCACTTGGCAGTGTCACGGCACAGGCCGTGCAGGCTACCGCGCAAAACGCTATTCCACAGGGCGCAGAAAGCACAACCATCAGTATTTCTGTGCCCCAGGCACCCATGGCTTTTGCGGACACCCCAGCTACGCCGTACGTGCAAGTGGCGGCACTTGACAGTGCCGCAGCGAATACAGCTGCACCACAGGCCGTCACGACACAGCCCGTAATGCAACAAGAAGCATTTGGCAGCGCCACCGCAAGTGCTCCTGCGTCACAGGCGATCGTGCCACCAGCGGCGCTAGGCAGTGCCTCCGCACCGGCCGTTGCTCCACAGGCCGCAGAAGGCACAACCATAAGTATTTCTATGCATCAGGCTCCCGTGGCCGTTGCAGAAGCCCCAGCCGCGCCATACGTGCAAGTAGCGGCTCTTGACAGTGCCATTGCACAGGCCACCACCGCACAGGCGCTCGCAAATACTCCTGTGCCACAGCCCACCGCGCCAGAAGCGGTGCTTGGCAGTGCCTCCTCACAGCCCGTCGCCGCACAAGCCACGCCGCAAGCGGCACTTGGCAATGCCGTCGCACAGGCCGTTGTGCCACAAGTTGTTGCAAATACCACTGCGCCTCAAACCACCGTGCAAGTCGCAGAAAGCAAAGACATAAGTATTTCTGTGCATCAGGCACCCGTGACTTTTACGGAGACGCCAGATGCGCCTCAAGCGATAGTTGGCAGTGCCACCGCACAGGCCGTTGCGTCACAGGCCGCAGAAGGCACAACCATAAGTGTTTCTTTGCCCCAGGCTCCTGTGGCTTTTGCCGAGAAACCAGCCGCGCCACGAGCAGCACTTGACAATGCCGTCGCACAATTCGCCGCAAGCACCGTCTCACAGGCCTCACAGGCTGCC
>JAFZZD010000492.1 GCA_017615955.1 Victivallales bacterium | reverse complement strand
CCACGCTTGCTGGCGCACGCGAGGCAGGAGTGCTGGAATGTCTTGTGCAGGGCACCAACATGGAGAACTGCCCCTTTGTGGTGGAGCTGGCGGAGCGCGAGGCTGGTGCTTACGCCGCAGTCGGCATGCATCCACACGATGCGGAAAAGCCCTACGACCTTGGCCTGCTACGGGAACTATGGCAGCGTGAAAAAGTGCTGGCAGTGGGTGAAATTGGATTGGACTATTTCTACGACTTCGCCCCAAGGGAGGCGCAGCGAGAGATGTTCGCAGTATTCCTGCAAGAGGCGGTGGCGGCAAAGCTGCCCGTCATAATTCATTGCAGGGAAGCCGTGCAGGATGGACTGCAAATCGTGAAGGACAATCTCCCCAAGGGGCATCCATTTGAAGTACACAGCTTTTCAGGCACGGAGGACGAGGCGGCGCAGTGGCTGGAACTGGGAGCCATGATGTCAATCAACGGCATGGTGACATTCAAGAAGGCGGACAATATACGCCGAATACTGGAAATTATCCCAGACGAGCGCCTTCTGCTGGAGACAGACACGCCATATCTTGCGCCAGTGCCGCTTCGCGGGCAGGAGAACACACCCGCCAACATTCCCATTATCGGCAAATACGCAGCGGAACTGCGCGGCATTGCGCCAGAGGAAATGGCAAGGCTCACAACCGAAAATGCACATCGTTTTTTGAACATACAAGATGAGGTTTGACTATGTCGATGGAGGAAATTACCGCCCAGATCGCCAGTGAGAGGGATGAACTGGAACAACGCACGCTGGATCCGAAGAACGCCTACTTCAGCAAGGACGCGCAGCGGAGGCGCCCTGCGGAGGTGGATGACTTCGAGAACCTGCGCACGCCATTCGCACATGACACGGACCGCATAATACATTCCTCGTCTTTCGCACGGTATTCCGACAAGACCCAGGTGTTCTTCCGTGTGCGCAACGACCACATCACCCGCCGTTCCCTCCACGTGCAGATGGTCTCACGCATAGCCCGCACCATCGGGCGTTGCCTGAACCTGAACGAGGACTTGATCGAGGCAATTGCCATCGGGCACGACATCGGGCACACTCCATTCGGCCATACTGGAGAGGCTGCCCTTGCAGCCAACCTGCAAAAGGCTGAAATCGGCACATTCGTGCACAACGCACAGTCTGTGAGGGAACTTCAGCAGCTGGAACATCATGGCGCGGGGCTGAACCTGACACTGCCTGTGCTGGACGGCATCCTTGGCCACAACGGCGAAATCGAATCCAGAAGATATGAATACGACAGGAGCAAGCTGACTTGGGAGAACCTGGACAAGAACCTGGAGAGATGCCTGAAGGAGCCGGGCTATGACAGGAAGGTGTCCCCCTCCACCATGGAAGGCTGCGTCGTGCGCGTGGCGGACATAATCTCATACCTGGGGCGTGACTTCGAGGACGCGGTTTCCCTGGGCATCATAGCCAAGACCGACATGCCATGGAGCATCGAGCGTGTGCTTGGCAACGAGAACCGCAAGATCATCAGCGTGCTGTGCAATGACATCATACTCAACAGCCGTGGCAAGGAGTACCTGGAATTCTCGGAGGAGGTCTATGGCGCATATTCGGCGCTGAAGAGATTCAACTACGAGCACATCTACAACTGCGCCCTGCTTTCGCACCAGAAGGAACAGTTCGACTGTATGCTGACCCAGCTTTTCGAGGCATACATCACGGACATAAGGAAAGACCTCAAATGCAAGATCATCGACGAATGGATACGCTCGCAGCCGGCGGATTACCGCCTGAACGAATCGCCTGAACGCATCACAGCCGACTACATCGCCTGCATGACCGACCAGTACTTCATAAACCAGTACGAACAACGCTTCGTGCCACAGATCATCAACTTCGACTGAAGAAGCCCAGCCCCATTACTCTAGATTTACTCTTCAGGGTATTTTTCTTCATATTTCTGCTTGACAAAAGGTGCTTTAATGCGATTTTATGCCTGTGTGTTCTTATGGGGGCGCATACTGGTGAAATCATTATGAGATCGGGAGCATTCTTGTGGCAATGCCAATTGGACAAACAGAGAAGATTTACACAATAACTGAACTGAACCAGCAGATTCGCAGCTGTGTCCAGGCGGGTTTTCCCCGCAGCATCTGGGTGACTGGCGAGGTCGAGGACTATCATCCTGAAAAGCAGCAAGGCAAGGGCATTTATTTTCTGCTGAAGGACGGAGTTTCCAGCCTGCGCATGGTGTGGTGGAGCTGGAATATACGGGAGCCATTGCCGCCTGATTTCCAGAATGGCGTCGCAGTGGAGGTATATGGCAAAATTGACGTATATGCCGGCAGGGGCGAATGCCAGATCTCGGTGGAACGCCTGCGCATGAAAGGGGACGGCGAGGAGATGCTGAAATTGAAGGCGCTACGTGAAAGACTGGCGCAGGAAGGCCTTTTCCTGCCTTCACGCAAGAAACAGCTGCCGCCATTCCCGAAGACAATCGGGCTTATAACAGCCGAGGGCGCGGCGGCGCTGAAGGATTTCATGCGTGGCCTGGGCAACAGGCAGGGTTCGCTTACAGTGCTGCTGTTCCCCGCCAAAATGCAGGGCAATGAGTCAGCCACCACCATCATTGAACGCCTCAACTACATCAACTTCTACAATCTGTGCGAGGTGATTGTAATCACCCGCGGCGGCGGCTCCAAGGAGGATTTGGCCTCCTTCAACGACGAGAACATGGTGCGCGCAATTGCAGCTTCCAGCATACCTGTCATCAGCGCAGTGGGCCACGAACAGGACTACACGCTATGCGATGAAGTGGCGGATGTACGGGCAATGACGCCAACCGACGCCGCAAAATGCGTGGTACAGGAAGCCTCCCGCGTAAGGGACAACATTGCCTTCGCAAAGAGCAAAATCCTGAACATGGCCAGCAATATGCTGAATTTCTGCAGGCACAGGCTAGGCCTTGCAGCCAGCAACCGCTATCTTGCGGCACCGGCGGACATGCTGATACAGGCACGCAGGACACGCGTTGAGCAATTATGCCAAATGGTGCAGTCATATCCGCAACGGCTAAGCGCGGACCTGGCACTGCGCGTGCGCACTGCGACAGGCAGGCTCTCAGCGCAAATACCCAGTATTCTGCCTGAAAGAAAGGCCGCAGTGGAGCAGCTGTCCATGCGCCTGTCCCGCGACAGCGAGGACATGCTGCGCAGCCTCAAGGAGCGGCTTGGAAGGGCGAGTGACAAACTCAGGCTGCTGGGACCGCAGGCGGTGCTGGAACGCGGTTACGCCATCGTGTTCAAGCAGGATAAGAGCCTCTTGACCACGGTAAATGAAGCAAACGCAGGGGAGGACATAAGCATAAGGCTGGCAGACGGCGAACTGGCGGCAACAATCAAATAAAAGTTCTGTGGCGTCGCGTTCTCGCGCCGCGGCAATGGTTCTGTGGCGGCGCGTTCTCGCGCCGCAGCAAAAACAAGGAGACAAACATGGCAGAAGAAAGCATACAACAGGAACAACAATTGACATTTGAGCAGGCACTGGCGCGTTTGGAGCAGATCGTATTGGAACTGGAAAGCAAGCAGCTGCCCTTGGAGCAGAGCCTGCGCATGGTGGAGGAAGGGGTAAAGCTCAGCAACTTCTGCAACCAGGAGCTGGGCAATGCTGAAAACCGCATATTGAAACTTACCCAGAATCCAGACAAAAGCATGTCGTGGACAGATTTGACGCAACAGTTCCACCAGCAGTGATACGGCAGTGAACAAGGCAAGCATACAAATCACGTACATCACGGAGGAGGCCGAGCAGAAACGACGCCTTTCCCCGCGAATGATGCTGGAGACAAGTACCCTGCCCTGCACAGTGGAATTGCCGGATGCGGGAAGCCTGTTCACCATAGAGGAAGGCGACAAAGGAGTACAGCTTTGCCCCGAGGCAAATACAAAAGTGTTCCTGAATGGAAAGGAGTTGCAGGGCAAGGCGCACCTTTCCGCCGGGGACAAGATAAAGGCAGGCGGCTATCTGCTGGACTTCCACTACAAGCACGAGGCGCGTGGACTCTCCACATCCAGCAAGCTGCTTTCTCTGGGCGCAAAGCTGGTGGTTGCTTGCCTAATCATCTGCGAGCTGGCGATAATGCTGGGGCTTTCATCAATCCTTAAGGCAGAAAACCTATTCGAGGGTTCGGTGGCAAGGCAGCGCATCTCATTTGAGATTATCAGAGTTCAGGAAAAGCTGGCTAGAATCAAGACAGATGACCCTATGGAACAGGCAATGCTGGCACTGCTGAATGATGATGTCGCCAGGAGAATGAGCTACATGGGAGACTTCGGCGACATGCTGTCACCACGCCAAAGAAGAAACATGAACAGGGACTTGAGACGGCTGGATATGCTGCTGGACAGCATCTCACAAAAGGGAAGCATCCTGCCAGAAGAAAAAGTGAATCTAGAAGAAGCAGTAAAAGATATCATTAGACGACATAAAGTCACATTACCATAAATGGGCAACAAAATTGATAAAATCCTGAACGCATTCAGCGGGCAGTCCCTGGCGGTAGTCGGAGATGTGATGCTGGACAAGTATGTATGGGGCAGTTCCAACCGCATTTCCCAGGAGGCGCCTGTTCCCGTAGTGCTGGTGAAAAAGGAGACGCATGTGCCAGGCGGCGCGGCAAACGTGGCGCGGAATGTGCTTTCCCTGGGCGGTTCCGCCAGCATTTTTGGCGTTATAGGCAATGACATCGAAGGTATGCAGCTGTCGCAATGCCTGGACAATGACGGAGTTGATACAAGCACGCTTCTGAAGAGCAAAAGCCGCGCCACCACCGTCAAGACACGGGTGCTGGCAGGCAACCAGCAGGTGGTGCGCATTGACAGGGAGGAGACTGACGATGTGTCCAGAGGCGAAAGGCGCAATATGCTGAAGACGCTGGAGGCGGTTTTGAAATCGGGCAAGATCAATGCCGTGATACTGGAGGATTACGCCAAGGGTCTTTTCAGCAAGTCATTCATGGGAGCCGTTGTGGAGCTTTGCAGGAAATACCAGGTGATGAGCGCCCTGGACCCGCATCCCCACAACCCATACAACATAAAGGGACTGACCTTCATGACGCCCAACAGGAACGAGGCCTTCGCGCTGGCGGGTGTCAAGTATGTTTCAGGTTGCGGGCATCCACTAGAGGATGCGCCGTTGCTGAATGTGGCAAGCCGCCTTATGCGCAAATGGCAGCCCAAATATCTGCTTATAACACTTGGGGCGGAAGGAATGGCGCTATTCAGCAACGACAAGAGCAAGCCTTTGCACATCCCCACCCAGGCGCGGCAGGTATTCGACGTGTCAGGCGCAGGGGACACGGTCATGGCCACAATGATGCTGGCGCTAATGTCAGGCGCAAGCACTGACACGGCGGCGCAGATCGCCAACCAGGCAGCTGGCATCGTGGTGGGGCGCGTCGGCACATCTGCCATTGAGATAGAGGTGCTGAAAGAAACAATTAACAAGGGGCTATAGCTCCAGGCTTTGATGAATAGGATTTTTGATGTAATAGTAGTTGGCGGCGGCCATGCTGGCTGCGAGGCGGCGCTTGCAGCCGCGCGAATGGGGGCGGAAACGCTTCTGCTGGCAATCAACAACGACCACATTGCCCAGATGTCCTGCAATCCTGCCATCGGTGGCATTGCCAAAGGGCAGCTTGTCAAGGAAATCGATGCGCTGGGCGGTGAAATGGGCTGCAACACGGACGCGGCTGCAATACAATACCGGATGCTGAACGCCTCGAAGGGAGCAGCAGCTCTTTCCCCACGTGCGCAATGTGACAAGATGCTGTACCAGCGCAGGATGAAGCTGGTGCTGGAGCGCTGCCCCAATCTGGTGGTGCACCAGGCGGAAACCACCTCATTCGTGGTGGAGAACGGGACTGTCATCGGCGTGAAGACCATGTTCGGCGACATTTGGAAAGGCAGGGCATTCGTGATTTGCACCGGCACGTTCCTGAAGGGAGTGCTGCACTATGGACTTAACAGTTTTCCAGGCGGGCGAGCAGGAGACCCGCCCTCCAATGCACTGTCCACGTCGCTGGCGGAAGACCTGCATCTGGAACTGGGACGCCTTAAGACGGGAACGCCAGTGAGAGTGCTTGCCAAGTCCATCGACTTCTCGTCCATGGAATTGCAGCCGCCAGAGACCAACTGGCACTTCTCCTACAGGGAGCCTGACAGCACCCTGCCTGTGTTCGGCACCCTGCAACTGGAGCAAAGGCCATGCTACCTGACCTATTCCAATGAAAAGACAGCGCAGCTCGCCAGGGACAACCTGTCCCGCTCCCCCATGTATTCAGGCAAAATACACGGCACGGGTGCCAGGTACTGCCCCTCCTTCGAGGACAAGGTGGTGCGCTTTCCCGAACGCGAGAGGCATCACATCTACCTGGAGCCAGAAGGCAACACCACGGACGAATACTACCTCAACGGCATTTCCACAAGTCTGCCCACCGATGTGCAGATACAAATGGTGCGCTCCCTGCCTGGCCTAGAGAAGGCATTGATTAGCCGCTATGCCTACGCCATAGAGTACGACTTTGTGTATCCGCACCAATTGTCGGCGGGCCTTGCCTTGCAGAAGTGGCCCAATGTGTTCCTGGCTGGTCAGATCAACGGCACCAGCGGCTACGAAGAAGCGGCTGGGCAGGGGCTGATGGCAGGAATGAACGCGGCAAGGTACGTGGCTGGAAAGGAGGCCATCACGCTGAACCGGGATGATGCATACATCGGCGTGATGATTGACGACCTTCTGACAAAGGACATCGTGGAGCCATACAGGCTGTTCACCAGCAGAGCTGAATACCGCCTTTCCTTGAGGCAGGACAATGCGGACAGGCGCCTCACCCGCATCGGATACGAGGCTGGCCTGGCCACAGCAGCGGAAATGGAACGGGTGAACAAACTGGAGCAGGACATAGAGGTGGCGCGCCGCCAGTTGCAGGAAATCCGCCTTCAGGGCAAATCCGTGCTGGAGCTAATGCAGCGGCCTGACTTTGACTACGCCAGCACGCCCAATATGCCGACATTGCAACCGCGTGTATTGGAGCAGCTCCAGATTGAGGCAAGATACGGCGGATACATTGCCCACCAGGCACGGGAAGCGCAGTCCCTGCACAAGATGGACGATGTGAAGATTCCTGTGGACTTCAACTACAGGATGCCCGGCATCAGCAACGAGGCGCTTGCCAAGCTGGAGAAGCGCAGGCCCGCCACGCTGGGCATCGCCTCCAGAATCGATGGAGTCACACCCGCTGAAATCGGGGTACTGCAAATCGCGCTCAAACACAGGAAATAACAGGCATTTATGGAAGTTAAAATTGTAAAGACTGAGGTGCCGGACTGGCACAGGCCCAGCTGGGACGAATACTTTTTGAAACTAGCAATGCTTGCCTCCGAGCGGGCCACCTGTCCCAGAATGCACTGCGGCTGCGTACTGGTACTGGACAGGAACATCCTTGCCACCGGCTACAATGGCTCTCTGCCTGGTCTTCCACATTGCTATGACGAGGGCTGCCTCATGGTGAACGACCACTGCGTCAGGACGAACCATGCGGAGATCAACGCCATCTGCCAGGCATCGCGCCATGGCATTTCCCTGGAAGGCGCTACTGCATACGTGACAAACATGCCCTGCACGAACTGCGCCAAGGCACTGGTGGGCGCGGGGATAAAGAAGGTTGTGGTTTTCACAGACTACCATGATACATTGGCTGAAATGTTCTTCAAGGAGGCAGGTGTCGAGCTATTGAGGCTGCCAATGCCAGAACGTGAAATACACTACGATGTGAAAAGCTTCACATCGGCAATACCCTGGGAAAAGGAGCAATAAATGGACATGCAACGACTTGCAAATACTGTGGAACGCCTCCAGGAACTGGAAATCACGGCACAGGAACTGCGCATCATGGCGCCACTTCTCAACCCGGCCAACCTGCCCATTGTGGAAAAGAACATTGCGGAAATGATGGAAGCCCTGCCCCAGGAACTGCAGGCGCGATATGAAAGACTGCGCAAGAACGGCCTGGCCTGCAACAGGGCAATCAACGGGACTTGCCAGAACTGCCGCATGACATTGACGCAACCACTGCTAAACCGCATGAAAAACAACGAGACTGAATGGATCTGCCCCAATTGCGGGCACTTCATCACGCTGGTCGAGCAACCAAAAATGTGAGGCAATTTCAAAACGATCGTAGCCGCAAGCTATCGTAGCCGCAAGCTATCGTAGCCGCAAGCTATCGTAGCCGCAAGCTATCGTAGCCGCAAGCTATCGT
>JAFZZD010000052.1 GCA_017615955.1 Victivallales bacterium | reverse complement strand
TTAAAAAAGGTCCGCATTTCAGGTATTTGAAATGAAATCCATTATTGTTTCCAGCGCCTCTGGCTCCTTGTCCTCAAGCAGGAAATGGGATGCATCAGGATAACGGAATACCTTTGCCTCGGGATATATGCGCCTCCACAATTCAAGATAGCCAGTGTGCAGGCAGAAGTCACGCTCACCCCATAGAAGCGCGATTGGCTTGTCGGAAAGCACACCAAGGCAATCCTCCAGCTTCTTGAATGTGCTATAGCTGGGATGCCCTTTTGACAAAGGTATGTCCTGGGGATATTTCAGCAGGGCAATCCTGTCATTCCAGTTTTGATAAGGGTAGCAATAGCCATCTATGACATCCTGCGAAAGTGGATTTGTGACCGCCTTTCGCAGGGCTGTCTTCATCAGCAGGTTGAGACGGCGCACCAGAAACGAACCAAGCCAGGGTACGCGGCAGAGGTAAATACGGCGTGGCACATCCCTGGGCAGATATGCAGCCGTGTTCATCAGGACCAGGCGACGTATATTTTCAGGATGGCGCACCGCATAGCCCATTCCGATGGGGCCGCCCCAGTCATGCATGACCAGCGTCATGTCCTTCAAGTTCAAAGATACAACGAACTGCTCCAGGTTGGCTATATGCTTTTCAAGAGTGTATTGCCAGTCCTGGGGCTTGTCCGAAAGCCCCGAACCCAGGTTGTCCAGCGCAATGGCACGCCATCCCGAGGCAACCGCCTTTGCCACCAGCCCCCTGTACATGAATGACCAGGTGGGATTGCCATGTAGCATTAATATACATTTATTGCTAGCACTATTTTCATCCACATAGTGAAGGCGAAATCCTTCACTTGTGGTGAAATAGTGGGAGGCAAATGGGTATAATTCACGCCAGGACATTTTTATAACGCGGAGCTGTGCTCCGCGCACCGAACTACGCGCACCGAACCATTATTTCATTGCGGTGGCGAAGTTACCACTGGCGTCTGCAAGTGCGCAGGCTGCGGAGACAGGCTTTTCAAAATCAGCGAAGATGCCCTTGCCGAGGATGAAATCGCAGCAATCCTCCGCGCTGGCCGCGTCAAATGCATTGTCAGCCTGGGCATAACCTGGCTCGTTGCGCTCGTATGTGCAGACGTAGAACGCCTGTCCTGGCTTGATTTCCAGTTCCTTCACCAGCAATGCGTCTTTGCGCACGATTGCCAGCCAGCCCTTGCGCCCGTCTGGCTGGACCACACCTGTGATTCTGGGGGTGTCCAGTGAATCATGCTCATAGTCCATGGAGAGCATCACGTATGCCAGGGCGTCCCTGGGGGCCATGCCAGAATCGATTTTCTCCGCCACTGGGTCAGTCTGGGAGCCATTGCTGACGACAGCCAAGCCACGCGCTGTGCGCAGGCAGTTGTATGCGATATATGGGTTCTTCTGGATGTCGTTTTCAAAGCCAGGCTTCGGCACAATTGCAATGCCCCTGGACAGAGCCTTTGCCTCCCTGTTAGGGAATGAGCGGGATGAAACACGATAAAGAGCCGCACCCAAACCAGCCTTTGTGCAGCCTACTGCAACAATTCTTCCTACGTACATTGTCTTTTGCTCCTTGTTGTTATTTATGTGGGCGCCGAGGCGGCGCCCACTCAGGTTGCCTTAGCGAGAATGCGTCCGCAGATGAGACACATTCAGGTTGCCTTAGATTTTCCGCCTGCCTGAAATTGCCGATGCCAGCGTAGCAGGGTCTGCAAAAGCCAGGTCTGCACCGACAGGGATGCCTGCGGCAATGCGGGACACCAGCAAATCCTGGCTTGAGAACAGCTGCGCCAGGTAGTTTGCGGTGGCCTCCCCTTCCACATCAGGCGTCGTGGCGATGAGGAGTTCCTTTACAGTTCCCGAGGCAAGGCGTTCCTTAAGAGGCTCTATCCTCAGGTCTTCCGGCCCCACGCCCGACATTGGTGACAATTTGCCTCCAAGCACATGGTATATGCCCTTGAAACAGCCGGACTTCTCTATTACGATTATCTGTGCGACCTGCTCTACCACGCAGATTATGTCCTGCTGGCGGCTTGGGTCGTCGCAAATGGAGCATTTACCGCCTTGCTCCATATAGTTTCCGCATTTAGGGCAAAATCCCACATTGTCCTTGAGTGACGAAAGCAAGGCACCAAAGGCCGCCAGGTCCTCGGCCTTCCAGGACATCATTGCAATGCCCATGCGTTCAGACGTGCGCGTTCCCACGCCAGGCAAATGTGCCAGGAACGCCATAACTTTCCGCAGCTGTTCCGGGTACTGCATCATTTTTCATCATCCTTCTCAAGCAGCCTGGCATCGACCAACCTGGTGTTGAGCAACTTGTTGGCGTGCATTACTACGGGATTCGCCGCAATGTGCTGATTCTCAATGTAGCTGCCTCTGCGGTACTTTTTCTTCTCGCTGCCGCCTTGCGCCGGAGACAATGTGACTGTTCCAGACAGACCCAATGCGGCATACGAGGCATTGATCATCTGCAATGCTTGCTTGTTCTCCAATGTGTCCAATTCCACTGGCGACAGATTTGTGCTTATGTAGGTCAAATTCAGACCGCTGGGGCCAAATGACTCCGCCTTCATATTTGAGATGAAATCGCTCAAATGCCCATTGTCATTGGCGTTTTCAGCCAGATACTCCGCCAGACGTGTCTGTATTGCCTCTGGGGTAAGGCTCTCCATGAGTTCGCTGGCATTGTCAACAGAAAGCGCAGGATCCGCCTCATCCTCCATATCGACTGCGGCCTGGGACAGCAATGCATTTATGTCCTCTATGCTCCTTTGAGCTGGAACAGCCTGCTGCATCTCAGCTTCCACCACACTGGCTTCTTCTGCGTCTGGCGCTGGAGTTGGCTCCGGCTCGGGGGCCGGCTCCGGCTCCGGTTCGGGAGTTGGCTCCGGTTCGGGGGTTGGCTCCGGCTCGGTCGCGGGTGCTGGCTCTGGTTCGGGGGCTGGCTTCGGCTCTGG
>JAFZZD010000491.1 GCA_017615955.1 Victivallales bacterium | reverse complement strand
GCCCGCGACCAGCAGATGCGGAGCCTTCGCCAGGTCCATTATGCAGTCCTGCCCGGCTATGTCCCGCCCCATCACCAGCGGCACTGCCGCCCTGCATCCGCTCCAGGACTGAGAAGCCATGATGGAGCCGCAGCGAACCGTGTCGGCCTCTCTGTTGAGCACCTCGATGCCAATGTAGTCGTAGCCTGGCACAGGGGCCAGTATGCGCAGTGTCTCCGCGGAAAGGCGCATCCTTATTTCGTCCTCGTACTTGGTCACGTTGCTGACCATAACGCCATCGGCGACGTGCACCTTGTACATCGTCACCCTGGGGCCATGCACCGCCTCGCCCACGTCCGCGTCAACCAGGAAGCTGTCCAGGCAATCCTGTATAAGACCGCGCTTCTGGACGATTTCCTCCATGTCCACCTGGTGCCTCTCGTCCTTGCTTGCGAAAATGCTCAAGGGCGGCATCTGGAAACTGGAGCCATTGCGGGGCTGCGGAAGACCAATGGGCGCCTCATCTTCCTCATCTTCCTCAAGTAATGGCTCCTGCGCATTTCCATCCTCAAGTTTCCTGTGCTGCAAATCTCCTTTTCTGACGGCGTTTTTGCGGCGCTGGTCTCTGGCCTGCATTTTTCCGCTGAAAAGAGCCTGGAGCCTGTCCTCCGCGCTTGCCTCATTGGACTTCTGAGGCGCCTTTCCCTTGACGGACGCCTGGACTGGCTCTGGAACTGGCTCTTTCGGCGCCTGTTGCGCTGCAGGGCGCCTCACTTGCACTGTCTCCTCCTCAGCAGGCTCATCAGGCTTTGCATCCTGCGGCTTTGAGAAGGGGCTGCAGATTATGCGCCTGATTTCACTTAGAAGAAGCTGCAGGAAGGATTTGTTGTCGCATTCTGACATCAGTTTCCAACGCCTGTGCTGCCAAAGCCGCCTGCGCCTCTTGCCGTCGAGGACAATTCCTCTGCCAATTCCAGTTTGGCTGGCGTGAGGCGCTGTATCACCATCTGCGCGATTCTGTCACCACGGCATATTTCAAAAGGTGCGTCACTGTGGTTGATCAGTATCACGCCGACTTCGCCCCTGTAGCCTGCGTCAATTGTGCCTGGAGAATTGAGCACCGTGACCATCCTCTTCAGTGCAAGTCCGCTGCGCGGGCGTATCTGCGCCTCGAAGCCGAAGGGCAGCTCCAGGAAAAGCCCTGTCGGCACCAGTGCGGAACTGTGTGCCGCTATGGTGAGATTTGCGTTTGCCCTGATGTCATATGCCGCATCGTCCTCGTGCGCCTTTGCAGGCGCCAGGTCCGCTGCTCCATCCGCCATTCTGTACTTGACCGTATCCATAATCTTCCTCTTCTTGTTTCACTTGCGGCGCATTTTTGCTATGAACATGGAATCGCAGTCCGCCTGCCAAGGCCAGGTCTGCAGCATGCCATCCGTGTGCTCTCCAGTGATTGGCGAAGCAAAAGGCTCCAGCCGAAAATCGCCGTCTTGCAATAAGAACGCATCCACCACACCTTGGTTCTCCATTTCAAACATGGAGCAGGTCGCATAGACAAGAGTTCCCCCTGGAGCGACTGCCTTGGAGGCATTTGTCAAGAGACGCAATTGGAGTTCCGCTGTCCCGCCGATGCTGTCCTTGTCCGTAGTCCAGCGCAGGTCTGGATTTCTGCGCCAGGTCCCTGAGCAGGAGCAGGGCGCATCGACAAGCACGCCGTTGAATCTGCCTGCAAGCGACTTGACCTCTATTCCAAGCCATTCCCTGCAGATTATATTGCACAGGTTGCAGCGCCTTGCGCGCTGGCGAAGCTCCTCTAGCTTGAAAAGACGCATGTCCGAGGCCAGCACCTGTCCTTTCCCATGCATCAGCCATGCCATGTGCAGCGTCTTGCCGCCAGCCCCCGCGCAGCAGTCCCACCAATGCTCCCCTGGCATTGGAGAGGCAATCAGAGAGACCGCCTGTGACGCGATGTCCTG
>JAFZZD010000490.1 GCA_017615955.1 Victivallales bacterium | reverse complement strand
GGCACTAGCCGCTTCGCGGCCTTTTGTTTACACTTAACTTAAATAGGTGCATCGCATGAAAACCGAGATAAAATCCTTGCTGGAATCTGTACGGGAGGGGACTGTCTCGGTGGATGAGGCACTTCTGAAATTGAAGACGGCACCCTACGAGGACATCGGCTATGCAAAGGTGGACTTCCACCGCAAGATAAGGCAGGGCGTTCCTGAAGTGATCTACGGCGCAGGAAAGACTGTTGCGCAGATTGCGGGCATAGTCAAGACCATGCAGGACAATGGGCAGGAGCGCATCCTTATCACCAGGCTTGACGCTAACCTGGCGCAGAAATTATCCAATGACATTCCCTTGAAATACCATGAGGCCGCTAGGGCTGCTGTAATTGGAGACATTCCCAAGCCCAATGGCATAGGAAAAATTGTCGTTGCCACTGGTGGCACCAGCGATATTCCCGTGGCGGAAGAGGCGGTGATTACCGCTCAGGTTTTCGGCAACGAGGTATGCCGCTTGTATGACGTTGGTGTGGCAGGTCTGCATCGTCTTCTTTCACATCTGGATGAAATCATGGGCGCCAGCGTAATCATCGCAATCGCTGGGATGGAAGGCGCATTGGCAAGCGTCATTGGCGGGCTTGCGGATTGTCCTGTCATCGCCGTGCCAACAAGCGTGGGCTACGGCGCGTCTTTCCAGGGACTGGCCGCACTGTTGTCCATGCTCAATTCTTGCGCCAGCGGCGTGTCTGTGGTGAATATCGACAATGGCTTTGGCGCAGGCTATCTCGCCAACATGATTAACCATATCGAGGCAAAGAAATGAAGATATTGTATTTGGATTGCGGCATGGGCGCGGCAGGTGACATGCTGACCGCCGCGCTTTTGGAACTGTTCCCGAATCAAGATGAAATTGTGCGGGAATTGAATGCACTGGGCATACCCAAAGTGGTGTTCACTCGTGCAAGCGTGGCAAAATGCGGCATTACTGGAACGCATGTCACCGTCACCGTGGATGGGCAGGAAGAAAACGAGGAAATGCACGAGCACGCACACGAGCATGAGCATCATCATGAGCATGAACATGCCCACGAACACGAACATGAACATGAACATGAACACGCCCACGAACACGAACATGAACATGAACACGAACACGAACACGAACATGAGCACACTCATACGCATCATCATAGTTCTTTGCATGACATTGAGCACATTGTCAATGACCATTTAAATCTGCCTGAGGCGGTAAAGCAGGATGTATTGAGTGTTTACAGGCTGATTGCAGATGCGGAGAGCCAGGTGCATGGCGTGCCAGTGACGGAGATACATTTTCACGAAGTTGGCACCATGGATGCACTGGCGGACATAACGGCGGTCTGCTACCTGATGCACAAGCTGTCGCCAGAGCAGGTAATTGCATCGCCTATTCACGTCGGCAGCGGCACTGTGAAATGCGCACACGGCATACTGCCAGTGCCCGCCCCTGCGACGGCTAGCATATTGCGTGGCATTCCCATTTATGGCGGCGAGATAAAAAGCGAACTTTGCACACCCACTGGCGCCGCATTGCTGAAGCATTTTGCCAGCAGCTTTGGCGAAATGCCAGTGATGTCCGTGGCGGCCATTGGCTATGGCATGGGCAAGAAGGATTTTCCTGTGGCGAATTGCGTGCGTGCCATGCTGGGCGAGGCGAAGGACCAGGATGAAAGCATATTGCAGTTGTCATGCAATGTGGATGACATGACTGCCGAGGAAATCGGCTATGCCATGGACTGCCTGTTCAGGGAAGGGGCATTGGAGGTGTTTACCGTGCCAGTTGGCATGAAGAAGTGCCGACCAGGCACCCTGTTCAATGTACTGTGCCGTCCAGCCGACCGCGAGAAGATGGTCCAGGCGATTTTCAAATACAGTTCCACCATTGGCATCCGCGAGGAGACAATGCGCCGCTATACGCTGTCCAGAAGCATTTCCACTATGGAGACGCCAATTGGAAGCGTACATATAAAGCAGTCCAGTGGCTATGGCGTTCAGCGCATAAAATACGAGTACGAAGATTTGGCACGCATTGCCAGCGAAAAGAACATTTCCATCAGCGCCGTCAAGGACATGCTGAATGACTTGGAACATTAGTCATTCAATTGCTTATGGGCGAAATACACGGCAAACTAGAGAGATTGGAGGCCTGTCTGCGGGACTTGGGCAGTGCGCTGGTGGCATTTTCCGCAGGAGTGGATTCCACATTCCTGCTGAATGTGGCAAGACGGGTTCTTGGCGACAAAATGGCGGCCATAACCGCCAAGGTCTCTTCTTTCCCGCAAATGGAGCAAAATGAGGCAAGCGCATACTGCAAGGCATTGGGCATTCGGCACATCACAGTTGAACTGGACCAGCTTGCCATAGATGGTTTTTCTGCCAATCCGCCCAATCGCTGCTATTTGTGCAAGAAGAGCATTTTCTCCAGTTTTCTGCGGCAGGCGAAAGAGCTTGGCTTGTCCTGCGTGATTGAGGGCACCAATGCGGATGACACGCATGACTATCGTCCTGGGATGCTTGCCATAGCGGAGCTGGGCATACTCAGCCCATTGAAGGCCGTTGGTTTGACGAAGGACGAGATAAGGCAGTTGTCAAAAGAAATGGGGCTTCCCACATGGAACAAGCCATCTTTGGCTTGCCTGGCGACACGATTTGAGTATGGCGATCTCATCACGGCTGAAAAGCTCGCCATGGTGGAAAAAGCGGAGCAATATCTTTGGGATTTGGGTTTCAGCCAGGTGCGTGTGCGTGTCCACGGCAAACTGGCCCGCATTGAAATCCCACCCTCTGAATTCCAGCGCATTCTGACCAATGATCTCAGCGAAAAAATCAATAGTTATTTCCAAAAACTGGGCTTCCTCTATGTTAGCCTTGACCTAGGCGGCTACAAGACAGGAAGCATGAACAAAGCCCTTGCGTTAGTTTAACCACAATCATTTAGTTTTTTACCGATATGACCCTTTAGCCCCTGACAGCATAGCTGTCCAAGGGGGCGAAACCTATTTTTGCCAGAAGCTGAAGATCCTTCTTCCTTGTGTTTTTCAAGGTCCAGAACTTTCCCCTTTTCTC
>JAFZZD010000489.1 GCA_017615955.1 Victivallales bacterium | reverse complement strand
TGGGGCGGAATTCAAGCCTGTCAGGGCGAATGTACCGCCTGTGATTGATGGCGAACTGAACGATGCCTGCTGGAAAGAGGCGCAGTTCTATTCTGAATTCTACACCTACAACACGGACCAGAGAAGTTCGCTGAAATCGGCGTTTGCTGTGGCCTACACAGAGACGCATGCTGTATTTGCGTTCTGCTGCCTGGAGACGCCCATGCTTGACAAGGCTGAATATTTGCAGCCGAAGGCGCTTTTCAAGGAGTGCGTGGAGGTCATGCTGGATCCCACTGGCGGCAAGGACACCTTTTTCCATTTTGCCGTTGGGCAAAATGGCGCCTTGTTTGACAGGAAATGCGAGCAGGGCGGCTTCATTGGCAACAGTGAATGGGAAAGCCACTTCGAGGCAAAGGTCAAGTTGCAGGAAAACAGCTGGATCTGCGAGATGGCCATTCCCTACAGGGCACTGGAATTGCATGAAGGCGGTGCAAAGGAGTGGAGCTTCAACGTGACACGGGAATCCACTGAATTGGCCAGCATCGCCAAGAATGGTGCCTTCAATGTGGCTGGCTCGTTCCTTAGGCTGCCGGCACCTGACTTTGACTTGCGCCCATATTCCTGGGAGATTTCGCCTGTCACGAGTAAATTGCAGATGAACGCCCAAAAATATGCCTTCACTCTCAATGGCGAGATTGTAAACCATACGGGAAAGGACACCGTCGTCAATGTGACCAGCACTTTGATTGGACCTGGAGGCGTAACTGCGTTTGTGGTAAATCCAAACCTCAAGGTACCCAATGACAAGAGCGCGAAATATGTGACTTCCAAGTTGCAGGGGGGCGACAGCGGTGTTTACAAGATTGTGACGCAGGTGCGTGATGCGGTCAATGGCCGCATTCTCAGCGAAAAGGAGGATGTGATCCTGGCGCAGTATCAGTCCTTGTCCATACGCGTTATTTCCCCTTCATACAGAAATGCCATTTTCGCAACACAGAAACTGGAAAATCTGATATGTGAAATTGGCATTAATCTGCCTAAAAAGGAATTAGAAGGTGTCCAGTTGAAATATTGGCTATCAACTGAAGATGGCGGCAACGTGATATTCCAGAACAATGCAACGCCTGGGACGGACAAGGTGCGCTTCAGCTGCCCCAACAGCAAACTGCCGGAGGGAAAGATCATAGTCAATGCAAGCCTGACCTCCAAGGAAGGCAAGCCCCTGGGCACTGCCAGCGAGGTGGTGCGGAAACTGCCCTATCACAAGAACGAGGTGTTTCGCGGCGATGACGGCAACTGGTACATTGATGGCAAGAAGACATTCCTGCTCTTGGGGTGGAACTCGCAGCATGCGCACCAGCCAGGATATGTGGCCTCCATGCCCAAGGGCGACAACAACCTGGGGATGAGCGGCCTGGGTTTCGGCCTGGTTTCCTCTGGCTTCACGGCAAGATACCACAAGGAAGGCTGGACAGATTATTGCACTGACTTCTTCACCAAGCGGGTCCAGGAATATATGAAGGATGAGAGCCTCTTTGCCCATTACTGGCTGGACGAGCCAGGAGGCAAATGGTCCCGTGAGTTTGCGACTCGCGTTGCAAAGCTGGCTGCGGAGATTGACCCGTGGCATCCTGTGGTGATCTCCACTGGCACACAGGGCGTCACTTCGTATCCTGATTCGGCCGAACTAAATGGCTTCCACTGCTATCCGTCCCCCAGGGTGGACAAGCCAATGGCCAACTTCAGCAAAATCGTGGCATG
>JAFZZD010000051.1 GCA_017615955.1 Victivallales bacterium | reverse complement strand
GTGGACAGTTGCCATAATAAGGGGAATGCGATTTGTTTTATAAACAATTGTGATATATTTTCAAACGATTTTATATCAAATAGCTGAATATTGAACACAATGGAGTGATGATTCAGGATGGGATTTGGCTTGACATTGGTTGATGAACTGATCATCGTCGTCTATCTTGTCGGCATTATTTCGCTTGGCATTTGGCATGGACATCGCCAAAAGAGCACGGTGGACTTTCTGCTGGCGGGGCGCAGCATGAAGTGGTGGCCTGTGGCGATCAGCATGTTTGCGGCCTTTTTCTCCTCCATTAGCTATGTGGCCATACCTGGCGAGGCATACAATTTCGGAACCACGATGTTCCTGTACTTCTTCTTCCTGGCCTTGCCGTTGCCAATTTCGTTGATGGTGTTCCTGAAACTGTTCTACAAGCTGAAGCTGTGGACGGCCTACGAGTATCTGGAGCGTCGATTTTCCGTGCCAGTGCGCATTCTGGGGAGTTGCGTGTTTCTGGTGAACCGCTGCGTCTATCTTGGCGTGGCGCTTTACTCCACGGCCCTGCTGCTGGAGCCGGCATTGGGCTGGAGCCTGGCTTTTTCGATTTGCCTAGTGGGCATGGCTGGCCTGATCTACGCCTCTTTGGGTGGCATCAAAGGCGTTATCTGGAGTGATGTGGCGCAGTTTGTGGTTCTGGTGGGCGGCGTGCTGGCGATAATCGTGTTCATCATCATCAAGCTGCCTAACGGCGCAATGGACATCTGGAACACCACCATCGAGACAAAGCACGGCTTCAACATCGGCAGGGACAGCGGCTTCTGGAGCTGGGACTTCACAAAGCGCATCACACTCTGGGCCTGGCTGATTGGCGTGGTGCCCCGTTGCATATCCTCCGCCACGGACCAGGTGGGGCTTCAGCTGGCGCTTTCCTGCAAGGATTTGAAGACGGTGTTCAAGGCGTCCATCTGGCAGACCATCGGCGGGTGGCCCGTCATCTTCCTCTTCTATGTGGCTGGCCTGGGGCTTCTGGCATACGTGCGCATCCTGGGCGCTGGCACGCCCATTGCCGAGCTTGGAAAAGGTGACAAGGTCTATACCTATTTTGTCACCAATGTCATGCCCATGGGGCTGCGGGGCCTGATAGTGGCAGGTCTGCTTGCGGCGATTATGTCCACCATCGTCTCGGTGCTGAACAGTCTGGCCACTGTGACATTGAAGGACATATATCAGCGGGTGCTTGTGCCCAACAGGGAGGAAGGACATTATCTGCTGGTGTCCAAGCTGCTGACTTTCGCCTGGGGAATCATGGCGGTGCTCTGCGGCGTGGGCATTGCGGTCATCTGCCGGAGATTCGATGTGCCTCTGATTGAGATATCCAACACGTGTCTTGGCATATTCAGCGGTCTTCTGCTGGGCATATTCGCCCTGGGGCTGATGAATTTCCGAGCCAACACACTTTCGGTCATCATAGGTCTGATTGGTTCAGCAGGTGTGACATTCTATTTTGCCATCTTCCACTACCTGCTGAAGGCGCCTGGCGAGCGCATGAGCTTCTTCTGGTTTGCGGTGCTGGCGCCGTTCACGGTGCTTATCATCGGCTCCATTGCCAGTATTTTCGCCAAGCCCACTGGGAACCGTGATCTGGTGATTTGGGGCAATCGCCTGATCAAGCAGGGCATGAAAGAGGAATGAGGAGAATTTTGATGAAAAGGGCGATTATAGGCTTATGGCTCTGCCTGGCATTCTGCTTGATGGCGGAAACGGCGAGTTTCAAGGATGACTTCAGCGGATATTCCATGCTGTCGGGCGGCGAGCCAAATTGGGACATCCACAGCGGGAAGTGGGAGTTCATAAACGGGACAGCCCGCCACACCGATGTCATGTTCAACGGAGGGCTTTTGTTTTTGAAGGGAAAATCCTTCAGCGACTGCAACATCAAGGTGCGTTTCAAGCCAGAGGGCAACAAGCGTTTTGTGCGGGCAGGAGGCGTGGTCTTCAGAGCCAGGGACTGCTATAACTTCTACTGGATACACTATGACTGCCAGCATTCCAAGATCTTTCTGGCAAAGCGGACCACAAATAGAATGTGGATACCAGTGGCCGAGAAACACAATGTTCCAGTGGCAGCCGATGTGTGGCATACTGCGGAGGTCTCCGCCGTGGGGCCGAAGATCACGGCAAAACTGGACGGACAGCTTGTGCTGGAGGCGGAAGACAGAACCTTCAAGGAGGGGCGCGTGGGTCTGCGCTCTGGAATGGGGATTCTGAACTTTGATGACTTCGAGGTCAATGGAACGCCTATCGATGACGGAAAATTCGTCATGACATACGAGGCGGGCGAGGATGTGAAGACACCGCGCATTCAGGTGCCGAGGGTGCTTTCCTCTGTGAAAGGCGGCTATTTCCCCGTCATGGTTCATTTGGGCGGCCAGAAGCTGGGGGCCATTATCCGTGCCAATGCAGGGCATGTGGGGATCAGCGGGCGTCTGGACTGGATTCACAGCGAAGACGGCGGGAAGACCTGGAGCAAGCCGACTGTGCTGGTTGACAGCAAATGGGATGACCGCAATCCGGCCGCATACGTGACCTGTGATGGCAAGGTTGTGGTCATTTATTCAGAGGCCAGCACCTACGACGCCAACGGAAACTTTATCCGCGAGGCTGGAACATACGACCTTTTCCTCGTGGAATCCGCTGACGGCGGCAATACCTGGAGTCCCAAGAGACCAATCAAGTTCAAGGATTTTGCCAATAACAGCGTCTATGGACAGGGAATCATCCTCAGCAACGGCGACATTCTGGTGCCATGGTATTGGAAAGGCGGTGGCTTCATACGCTCAACCGATGGCGGCAAGACCTGGCAGCCGCCCCAGCGCATTGCTTCCTGCAGCGAGGTGGCCTTTGTGGAGACCGCGCCCAATGAGCTGCTGGCGATAGCACGCAGCAACGATGGCTGCCACACATCCCGCTCGCTGGACAATGGAAAGACCTGGAGCGCATTGAAGAAACTGACTGCAGAGGGCATACATCCAGCAACAGTCATAAAACTCAAGAATGGGAAACTGCTGGCCGCATTTGGCAGCCGCATTCGTCCTTATGGCGTCAAGGTCGCCATAAGCGGCGACAATGGGGAGACCTGGCCAGAGAAGAACATGGCCTTTGTCTCATGGGACTGCGGAAACACGGACTGCGGCTACCCTTCTGCGGCGCAGCTGGAGGACGGAAGCGTGGCCATCATCAGCTATGCCGTGGGAAGTCCCTTGCATCCCTTTGCAATCCATTCGCAATGTGCCATCCTTTCACCAGAGATTTTAGATAATTTGTCCAAATAACCATCTTCAAAAAGAACAAGGAGAAACGGCTTATGAAGAAGAAAAGCTTCACACTCATCGAATTGCTGGTTGTCATTGCGATCATCGCAATATTGGCGGCCATGCTTCTGCCTGCTTTGAGCAAGGCCCGCGAAAAGGCCCGCAGCATCAACTGCGTGGCGAACCTCAAGCAAATCGGACTTTACACTGGCGTATATGCCAACGATTCAGATGACTTCATTCCCTACACGGACAACCAAAGCACCTGGTGCTATCTTGCCACGGACGTGATCCGAGGTGCTGGAAAGTACAATGGCTTTGGGCGTCTCTATGAGGGCGGCTATGTTGATTCAGGGTCGCTCAAAGTCTTCTATTGCCCCAATGCCATGGGGGCGGAACTTACTGGTGATTATTACAGTTCCACTGGCTTCGGGCACAATCCAATGCCCAGCACCACAGGCACAATGGGATATCTTTTTCGCTCATATAACGCATACATGGGGCTCAACAGCGTCTATGCTGATGCAGCCTGCCAGCAGAAAATCACCGATTTGCAGAGCAAGGGCATCAACCGTGCCCTGATCTGGGACTATGGCTGCTATTTCACCGATGCCAGACCCAAGGGCCATGGCGGCAGCAACTACAATGCGCTCTACGGCGATCTGCACGTGGAGAACAGAAAGTGCCAGCCGAATCAGTACTATGTGGGAACCGCTGGAACCGAAGGACGCTCAAAACTTGCGGCATTCATCAAATTCATTGACATCGGCGTGGATTAATCGAAAATCAACATAAAGGGACATTTTATGACAACGAAGGAAAAACTGAAGGCGGGCGAATCCGTGATGATGGTCAAGGTGGCATATCAGGATCCCGCCATATACGAAATGGTCGGTCTTCTGGGCTTTGACTGCGTATGGATCTGCAATGAGCACATCGGCATTGACCCGTCCAAGATGGATTCCATCATACGCGCCTGCCGCCTCAGCGGAATGGATGCTGTGATTCGCCTCAAGCCCGCCAATTACATGCCTATGCTCCACGTGCTGGAGTTCGGCGCCAAGGGGCTTATGATTCCACGTGCCAGCGGCGCCGAGGAAGTGCGTCGGATTGTGCGCGACATGAAATTCTATCCCGAAGGGGCCCGGGGCGTGGACGGCGTGAATGCGGAGGCTCGTTTTGGCCTGCTTCCATACGCGGAATACCTGAAACGAGCCAATGCGGAGAATTTCCTCATCGTGCAGATCGAGGATCCCGAGACGATTCCCCACATTGAGGAAATCGCCGCCGTGGATGGGGTGGATGTGGTGTTTGTGGGACCAGCAGACCTTTCGCTTAATCTGGGCATAGCTGGGCAGTTCGAGCATCCAAAGATGCTGGAGGTATATGAGCGGGTTGCCGCAGCGTGCAAGAAGTACAACAAGGCAGCCGGGCTTTCCTGCGGATTGGACCGCATCCCACATTTCCAGGAAATGGGCTATCGCTTCTTTGTCGGGGGCGCGGACTATTTCTTCCTGTTCAACGGCTACAAGGAACTGCACGGAAAGCTGGAGAACATGGGCTTCAATCTCAGGCCCATCGCCAAGTTCTAGGGCAATACTGAGCAAATTGTGTGCCTTGCAATAGTCCGTAGTAGCGACGGCGTCCTCGCCGTCGCACCAATGGTGTGCGGTTACCACTATCGTCCCTTGTCAGATGCGTGCTTTTAGTAACGACTATACCAAGGTGTTTTCTATGAAACTGTGCTGTTTTGCAGCGCTTGTTCTGACGTTTGTCTTTGGATGCCTGTTTTGCCGAGGAGGCGAGGTGGAGACATTGAAGGCTGCATTGGAGCAGCCCAGGTTCTGGAGCGCAGTTCACGCTGCCGAATATCTTACTGAACTTGGATTGGCCCAGGATTCCGTCAGGAGTTTTTTGTCGAGGCAGGGGACATGTGAAGCAGAGCCAGTGAAGCGCATTGGAATCTGGCGTGTAAAGGCGCAGTTGTTTCGTGCTGAAGGCAAGCAGGACGAATTTGACAGGGTAATTAGCTCTCTTAAGGGCATTGCTTTTGCGGAAAAGGAAGTGCCAGACCAAGTTCATGCGCTGGAGACGCTGTTCAAACTGCGATACAGATGCGATTTGGCAGAACAGGCGCAGCTGTGCAAGATATGCGATGACGCCAAGGTTCCGCCTCTGCTGCGCATTTATTCCAGGGCATTGCTGGCGCTTGTCAAGCCAGAGGCTCTGTCTGGCTTTGCGGGGCTGTTTCAAGCGTATAAGGACAAGGAGCCAGATTGCACGGCGCTTTTGTATGTGTTGCAAGCCTATTCCTCCATTCCAGAAGAGCTGGCGCTGGCACTTAAGGCATATTTGCGTGCTTCAAAGTCAGATGCCAAACGCATCGGCGCGATGCGCATATTGCTGAAATGCGGGCAGTTGCAGTTTTCGCAGCTGGATATGGAGTTGCCGCCAACGGGCGAATCTCTGCGGCTTTTGCTTGACTATGCCCCCAAGAGCAAGGGATGCAGGAGAATGATTGCCTTGCTGAAAAAGACGGATAGTCTGGAAGCGAGGCTTCTAGCGGCATACGCAACATTAAGGCTACAACCCAAAAACGGGTAAATATCAGGCTAGGCAAAATCAAAATTGCCTGGCCTGTTTAATATCATTGGAACAACCCTGAAAATAACTTAATAAGCAAAACAGAACCTATATATATCCAAACAAAACCTATTATGCATATAATGAAGACAGCAACATAACACACAAAATAAAACAAAAGCACAACAAGCATAAATGGATGAGCTACTATGTAACTGGACTGAGACCCCAATACCCCACTTTTGAATTGAACGAAATTCTTGAAAATGGCAAATTTCTTTCCCAGCGATACCAACACAGCTTGTAGTAGATAATACGCCGTACACAAGCTCCCAGCAATGGCCCCTATCATAAAACCTTCTAACAGCTTCTTGTTCTCCAACAACACTGCTGTCATTTGGCCATTCGCCATAGCATTTAAATACCCAAGCAAAACAAACGCAAACGGCAATCCCATCAAATACCAAGCAGCTCTCGTTATCCATTTTCGCGAGCTCTTTTTTTTCGATTCATCTACAGCTTTATAGCATTCAGAATGTGCAGAGGGTTTTGGCTCATTCTCATAAGTATCACTCTTTACTTCTTGCAACTTTCCATTTCTAAGCATTTCATTTAAATGACTTATTGATGCTTGCACATTTTTATACGTAATGGCCGACATTTGATTTTCATAGTGCCCCAAAAAATCTTGCAGCATCCTTAATTTTTGCTTGATAAGACTTTGCCTTATCGCAACAACTGTTTCCCTTGAAGCCGATTCTTCATTATCTTCAAGCCATTTTTCATAGAACATCAAACGCCTTTGCTGCTCAAGCTCATTTGTAGTAGGCTCAATAATTATATTGTCGTTTTTATTTAGTTGTATTTCCTCTGGCACCATGGTAGAAGATAAACCGCCACCCAGATCAAATTCTTGCTTAGGGTTATCAACGACTTCTTTTTCTTTTGACTCAAAATCGGCATCAACAAAAATATGAGGACGTTTTTTCAAACTCATTTCAAGCAAGGCCTTGGCCAGGTTGATTTGCCTTAAAGTAGAATCTGATAGCTGCCCTTTATAATGTTGTTCAAATTTCAACAATTTCTCCAGCCGCATTTCCTTGATTTTTAGCGACAAACACAGCTTATCTTCTTCGGAAATATCTTTCCTGGCAGACAG
>JAFZZD010000488.1 GCA_017615955.1 Victivallales bacterium | reverse complement strand
ATGCTGGATGTGAAAAGCTCTGGCGCCAGATTCTATATTGAAAACTACCAGGCACAGGATTATCTGCATGGCGCGTTTTCTGGAATCAGGGTCATGGGGCGGGAACGCTTTTTTTTCCAGGAATACATCGAATATGATGGACACGCCTTGCAATCGCGCAATGGCTTCTATTTGCCTTCAAGCATGCGCAGCAAAACGCTGGAGCTGGCAACCGTAACCAATTGCATCGGCACGCATAAGGTTTTTCGCGCAGGCACAATCAGCTATCCCGTGTTGCGCCGAAGTCCTGATGGCAATGTGATTACCGCTTTGACGGATCTTTCTGCCTATGATTCCCTGTTCAGAACTCCCCGCAGATTCTGGCGTGAGCTTTGGATCCGCCTGTTGGCGGAGCTGGCCTCGGTATCCTTGCAGAAAGTCGAGAGGGCATTTGACGATGCCTTCGCTCCAGTCATAGCGCTGTCATCCTCAAACACCTCTTCCCTTGCGGTGGAAAAGGCTTTGAACTGGCATCGGAACTCAGGGCTGTTCCGTGCGGAAGACGGCTCTGCTGGAATGTACGAAATGCTTCGTTCCAACGACCTCGGCATCAGGGCGAACCTGCGCACCGATGCCACGCTTTTGACTGCCGCGCTTTTCGCCACAGCAGGGCACCTGCGCCAGAAGGAGGAGCTCTCCTTAATCGGGTGCAATCTTGCGGATTTCATTTTGGAGACAGGCAATCAGCGCCCAGATGGCTTTTTCAAGTGGTTCAGCCATAGGAATGCCGTCTGGGCCTCGGATTCAGGAAGGGATGGACTGGCCATTTGGCAACTATACAAGGCCACAGGAAAGGAACGCTATAAAAGAGCCTCCCTTATGCTTGCCGATGCCTTTCTGCGCTGGTTGGAGAAGGACGGCCTATGCTGCGGCTCCTTTGAGGGCGATTGCATTCCGAAGGAGCGTGTCTCCACAGACAATCCCGTGTATTATGGGGAAATGGTCTCGTTCCTCCTGCAGCTCGGAGGTCAGGAATACACGAAGGCTGCCTTGAGAGTCATTGCCAGAATATCCGAAAGGTTTCCCGCCGTCTCCCCCTTTGGTTTTTCGGAGAACTTCACATGGTGCCGCTGGCTTCTTATGCTTTCCAGCGCGCAATACCATACGAACGAGGACTTTTCGTCACAAATCAATGATGCATTGGGTTTCTTTGAGAGGCTCCAGGAGGCGTGCGGCGGCATCCGCGAAACGGCAATTCGCCTGGGAGGGCATGACGTCGAGGCGGGAATCGCCATCGGGGACGGTTCAGACTGCATCGCCGATATGCTTTACTGCAATAATTACGTTCTGAACAGCCTTTCCATTCTGATGAGACTGCACCCATCACATCAAGGCAGCATTGACTTGGACAAGGTCAAGTCGATGTATTCAAAGCAACGGGAATTCTGGCTATACACCCAAATCAGCAGCAAAAATCCAAAGCTTGACGGCGCTTGGATGCGAGCGTTTGACATGCGCCTGAATGAGTATTTCGGGCTTAATAAGGATATGGACTGGGGGGCCTACTGCAT
>JAFZZD010000487.1 GCA_017615955.1 Victivallales bacterium | reverse complement strand
TCATTCTAAAACATACAGGAGAGAAAATGAAAAGGCATTTTACTTTGATTGAATTGCTGGTGGTAATAGCGATCATCGCCATACTTGCGGCGATGTTGCTGCCTGCATTGAGCAAGGCCAGAAGCAAGGCCCGCCTCATAAGCTGCACCAACAACCTAAAGCAAATCGGCTCGTTCTTCCTCATGTACGCACTGGAAAGCGATGACATCATTATTCCATATAAGATGAAGCCAGACAACAATACGTCAGGCTCCCTGTTCACGTCACGAGGCACTGGACGCGCGACAAGCAAAATGGCAATTCCATGGACTTTCGCAATAAAGGACTACCTTGGCATAACCCAGAACATTACCCTCAACAGCACGGATCCAATTACTACAAGCGTGCCATCTTCCTTCCAGAAGAGCGGCATCATGCTTTGCCCCGCCTCCAATTCATCCCACAAATGGGAAATGTTCCACGTTCCCTCATACGGCATGCCCATGTACATGATAGGCGGCGAGTTCGGCTCATATTCAACCCAAATGAAAAAAAGCACCTGGCGCTTCTCGGGGCTGAAGTCAGGCTCGGGCGTGGGGCTTGTCATGGATTCGGCCTACGACAGCGCTCAAGCCCAGTCATTCTCCAAGGGAATTGATTTAGGCGGAACCGAGACATGGCCAGGAACATACGCAGTCTATAACTGGGGACAATGGATTTCAAGATACAGGCACAACGGCAACACCAACATCGCCCACTGCGACGGGCACGTGGAAACATACAAGGAAGAATCCTTGCTTGGAAACTACGGCACACAGGCAAAAGCCTTTGACTCTGCGCTCCTGGGATACGGCGGCCTGTTTTAAGGAGAACTGAACATGAAACGATTATTGCTGCTTTTCCTTATGACAATGGCCGCATTCTGCGCTTCAGCGGCCGACTTGAGCCTGGACTTCGAACAACTAGTACCCGCAGACAAGACACGGGAAAGACTGGAAAAGAAAGGCTGGGAAATGGACCAGCCACTCATGCTGCCCAAGGGCTGGATGATGATGGAACACCGTTCCAAGGGCATCTGCCATCTGGAAACCCAGCAGCCAGCCTCTGGCAAGAACTCTCTCTTCTTAAAAGGCGATTTAATGATAGTTCCAGCACTCTCAAAATGCAACCCAGAGAAGCATGGCACCTGCACCTTCACCATTAAGGCAAAACGCCGCCCAGGCCTCAACGGCACAGGCTATTTCCACCTTATGCTTTACGGCGAGAAGAACGCATTCCTCGGCACGAAAAGCGCATCCTTCGCACCTGGCAATTCCTGGACAAAGATAAGCAGAGAAATGCAAATCCCCGCCACTTCACAAGGCAAGAAGGTGGTGCAGGTGGCGCCTGGCTTCGGCTCCGACATTGGTCTGCTGTTTGATGACCTGGAAATCACATTCAACGAAAAGCTGGAAAAAGTCCCCCCCACAAAGGCAAGCGTCCAACCTGCCATGGACTTTGACTTCAAGGGCTGCCAAGGCAAAATGGAGTTCCAGGACAGCACAGGCAAGTACAAACTGGTCTCCGAATGCGGCGAAATCCAGGAGGAGGCCTCCTCCCTGCGCTCGTCCTTCGGTGCCAGGCTCAAAATCGACATGAGCAATGACGCACTGGGAGACGCGGATGCATTCACCATAACAACCTGGATGCTGCGCTCATCCATAAACGGGCCATACAGGGCTCCTTTGGTGGAAAGGGGATACAGGCTCAACTGGTCTGCTGGTCCAGGCGAGACACCGCGCCTATATGACTTCTCAATCGAGTTCAACGCCTCGGTTCCTGAATTCAAGACCGCGTTCGGCGGGCTCATTTCCGTGGGAAACTACTATGCAGGAAACTTCCGCTACCAGAAACCAGAATGGGTGAAGCATGACCCGAAAAACATCCTTCCCAAAGACGCATTCATGCACTTCGCCGCAGTATATGACAAGGGAACCACGCGCACCTACATCAACGGCATTCCTGTAGGCGAGCGCATAGAGAAGGCGCCACGCAAGCTGCTCACTTCAGGCAGGCCACTCTACATCGGAGGCGCCAGAGTCGAGGGAGAGGAAGACAACCTGTTCTCGTCCGACATGCTGCTCCGCACGTTCCGCGTTTATCCAGCCGCGCTGTCCGAGGCCGAGATCAGCTGGGACTGCGACCAGGTGCCAGCCGGCCTCAAGCCAGGCGAGGTACACAACCTGACGCCCATCAAGGCATACTACTCCCCAATCATGAAGCAGGCTGACCC
>JAFZZD010000486.1 GCA_017615955.1 Victivallales bacterium | reverse complement strand
GTACATTACCTACCCTCTTGGGGAACAGAGCGTTTCACATAAGATGGCTGCTCAATTCAATGTAAATCTTTGCGAGGGGGCCATACTCCCCAAGATAGTCAAATTCACCCTTCCCCTGGGCATTTCCATGCTGCTGCAATTCGCGTTCCATGCGGCGGACATGGCGGTGGTTGGGCGCTATGTGTCCGCCAACGCCATGGCGGCGGTGGGCAGCACGGGCGCGCTTATGGGTCTTTGCATAACGCTGCTGACTGGTCTGTCGGTAGGCACATCCGTCCTCACGGCGCAATACTATGGCGCCCGCAACTGGGCCTCGCTGCGCAACATACTTCGCACGTCAATTGCAGTGGCGCTGGCAGGCGGCGTAATCATAGCGGTATTCGGCTTCTTCCTGGCAGAGACCTTCCTGAAATGGATGAGGTCGCCCACCGAGATCCTTGGCCTTTCGCGGCTGTATCTCAGGATCATATTCACGGGAATGCCATTGCAGATGACCTACGTGTTCGGCAGTTCCATCATGCGGGCGCTGGGCGATACAAAGCGCCCCCTGTTCTTTCTGACAGTGGCTGGAACCGCCAATGTGCTGCTGAATCTGTTCTTCGTGCTGGCGCTGAAAATGGGTGTGGCAGGCGTCGCCATTGCCACCGTCATTTCCAACGGCATATCCGCCTGCTTCGTACTGCGGGTGGTTTGCACATACGATCCAGTATTCCGCCTTGACCTGAAGAAACTGCACATCTACTGGGATTCCCTCTACAGGATGGCTCGCATCGGGCTGCCCACCAGCGCGCAAAGCTCCTGCTTCTCGCTGTCCAACATAATCATACAGTCCTCGGTGAATTCACTGGGGGCGGTGGTAATGGCCGGCAACGCGGCGGCATTGCAGTTCGAGAACCTGCTGTACCTGTTCAGTTCCTACAGCCTGCATCTGGCGGCAGTCAGCTTTGCGGGGCAGAACTATGGCGGCGGCTACTACAAGCGCATAGTGCGCAGCATACTGTACTGCATCATGCTGGGCGTCGTGCTGGGAGAAGTCATCGGCTGGGGCTTCTATCTTCCGGGGCGCAGCCTGCTCTCCATATTCAACAGCGAAAGCGATGTGATAGACGCGGGTCATACGCGCATGCTCTGCCTGTTCCTGTTCTATGGACTTTGCGGGGCGATGGACGTGATACAGGGCGCATGCAGCGGCCTGGGCTATGCAGTCGTGCCAGCCATACTGATGCTGCTGTCGGTATGCGTTCTGCGCATTGGCTGGGTGTTCACCATATTCGCAAAGTTCCACACGATGCGCTCGCTGATGCTGTCCTATCCCGTTTCCTGGCTACTGGCCATACTGCTCAACGGCCTGTTTTTGCTGTACATATTAAAGAAGAAGATAAAACCAGAATTGAAGCAAAGGAAGAAACAAGGAGTACAATGATGGAACAGGACATTCTCATTGGAACGATGGTGAAAGTCGATGAGCACATCGTCGATTACATCAAGCAGATCATACCCTACGGCTTCGAGAGTTTCGCGCTCACCTTCGGCCACAACAAGGAGGACATGCTGGATCCGGAAGCCGTGGCTGAGCAGATCATGCCAATCCTGGATGAAAAGGGCATACGCATCGGCGCAATCGAGGCATACGGCAATCCACTTGAGGATTCGGTGAAGGGCGAAAAGCTGCGCAGGTTCTTCTACAGGCTGGTGGAATGCGCCCATCTCTACCATACGGACGTGGTGGCGGGTTTTGCGGGCCGTGTGCCAGACGTGCCGGTGCCTGACTCAATCCCACGCTTCAAGGAAGTGTGGCAGCCCATCTGCGAGAAGGCTGGCGAAAAGAACGTGAGAATCGCGTTTGAGAACTGCACCATGGGCGGCACCTGGGCCAAGGGCAGCTGGAACATCGCCTTCAACCCACGGGCATGGGAACTTATGTTCGAGGCAATTCCGCTGCCAAACATCGGCCTGGAATGGGAACCTACTCACCAGATGGCGCAGCTCATCGACCCCATGCCGCAATTGCAGGAGTGGGGCAAGCGCATATTCCACCTGCATGGCAAGGACGCCAATGTGCGCAGGGACGTGATCGCAAAATACGGCTACAATGGCCCAGAGACCACCGTGTTCCACCGCACACCTGGCTTCGGCGACTGCAACTGGGTGCAGATCATCTCCGAGCTGCGGAGAAGCGGTTTCAAGGGCGCCATCGACATAGAAGGCTGGCATGACCCAGTATATAGAGGCGACCTGGAAATCACAGGCCAAGTATATGCGCTCAACTACCTGAAGCAATGCCGCACCACATTCGTTCCAAATCCAAGTTTATAATGTAGCGACGGCGTCCTCGCCAAATTTATAATGTAGCGACGGCGTCCTCGCCGTCGAATGAATGTAACGACGGCGTCCTCGCCGTCGAATGAATGTAGCGACGGCGTCCCCGCCGTCGAATGAAGGAGAAAGCAAAATGGGCAAGACTTTAGTTTTCATGGGGGATTCAATCACTGACTGCGGACGGGCCACCTGCGGAGGCGCTGGCTATCCCACAAACGCACTCGGTCCTGGCTATCCAAATCTCATCGGCAGCAAGCTCCTCGGCGAGCAGCCAGAGGTGCAATGGACAATCTACAACAGGGGCATCAGCGGAAACCGCGTGGTCGATCTCTACGCCCGCTGGAAAATCGACGCCCTTAACCTGAAGCCTGACTTCATCAGCATACTCATCGGCGTGAATGACGTGTGGCACGAAAAGGAACGCCAGAACGGCGTCGATACGCCACGCTTTGAAAAATTCTACCGCATGCTGCTGGACTGGTCCCTGGAGGTGCTGCCCAACGTGAAGTTCATCCTCATGGAGCCGTTCGTGCTGGAGTTCGGCGCAGTCACAGGCAAGGACTGGGTGGATGACGTGGCGGAAAAGGCAGAGGTCACTCGCAAAGTCGCCAAGGATTATGACACGGCATTCGTGCCATTGCAAGGCATCCTGAACGAGGCCTGCAAACGCGCACCTATGGAATACTGGCTGCGCGATGGCGTGCACCCCCTGCCCGCAGGACACCAGCTCATCGCCAACGCCTGGCAGAAGGCCGCCGCCAAAGTCGGCCTGGTTTTCTAAATGTGCGCCCCGAAGCGGGGCGCACTCAAGTTGGCCAACTAGCAGGACAAGGTCCCCAGCATATCCGCACAGTTTGGCCAACCTGTGCCATTATCCAACAGACGAAAGCACACAAGTTGGCCAACCTGTGCCATTATCCAACAGACGAAAGCACACAAGTTGGTCAACCTGTGCCATTATCCAACAGACGAAAGCACACAAGTTGGCCAACCTGAGTGAGCGCCGCTTCGGCGCTCACATAAAAACGCGCTCACATAAAAACGCGCTCACATAATAACGACAATGATACGATACTCCTCATACTACGGAACGCTGGACTTGCTCACTGGAGCATACACAGCAAGGAAGAAGAGCAACAGCTCGCATATCTACATCAAGACTGGCGGCATTGACACTGTGTTGGCGCTGAACATCGCGTTGCTGGCGGAAGAAACGCCCATCACACTGGATGAATGCCAGTCCCTTGAAAAAGGCCATAACACGGTGGAGAACCTGCATCTTCTCTTCACATCCAAATGCGGAGCAGAACTGCATATCGTGTTCTACGATGACAGGTTCGAGGTTTTCGCAAAGAACGTGGCCGCCAGGAACTCCATTACCCTCTGCCCTGGCAGTCGAATGAACGCAGATGTGGTGTTCAACCCCAGCCCTGCCGTAATAGTTGATCACTATTTCAGCATAAGCGAGGTACAACGCACAGTCAATGGCATGGCCTCGCCGCCACCTTGGCTGCTGGCATACCGCCAGCAAGACGGACGCTGGGCCTCCACTGCATTGGAGCCGGAAATGGGTCAGCTGGACTTCTTGGAACTGGAGACGCGTCCAGAAAACAATGGCCTGCTTGGCTGGAACATCAACCTTGGTGTGCGCCCAGACGCCATCAGCACGGCAAATACGCCGCCGCTGGTATTCCGCTTCGGCGCGGAAGACGAATTCGCCACATTGCAGGCGCATGCAGACAATGTGCTGCGCCTAGGCAAAGTCCAGAAGCCAAAGCATGAGTTTCTTGACTGGCAAAAGGGCATACTCGCCTGCGGCTGGCGCTACCAGGTCAAGCTTCCGCGCCCTGCGCAGTGTACACAGCAGCTGCATGAGGACTTCATCGCAATGATGGAACGCAATGGCATCGACTTCGACACCCTCATCATTGACGACTTCTGGGGAGAACAGCACGGCATCTGGGAGGTCTCCAAGGACAAATGGCCAGACATGCGCGGCTTCGTCGATAAGCTCCACAGCCAGGGCAGGCACGTCCTACTCTGGATATGCACAGATCCAGTAGGCCTGCCACCTGAGGAGCAATTGTACGGCAGTTTCAATATCTTCTCCGATGCGTATAAGCAGAGGATTGCAAGATGCATGCATACCATGCTTTCAGACGAACCTGGCTGCCTGAATGTGGACGGCTTCAAATTCGACTTCACTTCTCAGATGCCTGGCAAATACCCGCCTGGCGCATCACGCAACATGCAGTTCCTCTACGACAGGTTCAAGCTGGTCACGGATGCCGCTCTTGCTGTGAAGCCAGACTGCTTGCTTGACTACCAGTGCTGCAACCCATATTTCGCGCACCTGCACAATATGCTGCGGCTCAACGACTACTTCGGCCTGCCAGAGAACGGCCTGGAGGAAATGAGGACACGCGCCAAGGTGGCGAAAATCGTCAGCTACGGCGCACTGATAGACACCGACCACGTTTCATTCAACAACAATCCATACACAGGTGGCCTGGACTTCTTCCGAGAAATCCCCGCCTACGGCTGCCCTTCCCTGTACTTGCAAGAGCCAGACATGGCAAACAAGGAACTGGTCAAAATCGTGTCAGGCTACAAGGAAAAATACCTTAAACGAAAGAAATAGTGGACAGTGGTCAGTGGTCAGTGGTCAGTGGCCTGTGGTCAGTGGTCAGTGGCCTGTGGTCAGTGGCCTGTGGTCAGTGGTCAGTGGCCTGTGGTCAGTGGTCAGTGGTCAGTGGTCAGTGGCCTGTGGTCAGTGGCCTGTGGTCAGTGGTCAGTGGCCTGTGGTCAGTGGTCAGTGGCCTGTGGTCAGTGGCCTGTGGTCAGTGGTCAGTGGCCTGTGGTCAGTGGCCTGTGGTCAGTGGCCTGTTTGGTG
>JAFZZD010000050.1 GCA_017615955.1 Victivallales bacterium | reverse complement strand
GCTCTACGGGGTTCACAATCGCCCGATTTCGATTTCGATTGTCACCAACATGCAAGAATATGAAGTGGGGATTTCGCTTGCGTATGGGGTGCTGGTTATTCTGGTGTGCTACGTGGCACTGGCCCTTATTTTTAAGTTGGATAAAAACCGTTTCATGTAAAGATTGGCGCGCAACTTAGCGCGGAAACACTATGGCGGAGACGTGTGCGAATCGAACACACCCGAGACGTTCTGCTCGCCTCACAACGGCTTTGAAGGCCGCGGAACCCACCAGGACTCATCCGTCTCCATGGTTAGTGTAACACCTAGCTGCGAAGAATGCGCACATCCCCGCGGCGTTCGGTGAAGCCTACTGCGTCAAAATACTCCAGGAGGGGCACGGCGTACTTGCGCGAAAGGTTGCCCATAGGTCCTTTCAGGCCCGACATGGTTCCGTCGCCCCCCGCTTGCAAATGCTTGCGCACGGCTGCCTTACAGGTTTCAAGCGCACCTGCAGGCACATACCAGTCGTTCGTTATGCGCACGGCACGCCCGGCATCGCACAATTTGCCCAAGGCGTGACGGACAAGCTTCTGGTCGATTTTCGCTTCCTGAGCAAGGTGCTGCACATCGGGCGTGGTAATGCCATACCCTTCAAGAATGCCCGCAATGGCGTCTGCAAGTTGGTCTTCTTCTTGCTGGGCGCTTGCCTGTGCCGCAGCAAGACCCACCATGCCATCAACCACCGAAACAGAGCCTTCCTGTTTCGCTTCGTCAAGGAGCAAGTCGAAGCAGGCCCCATCCATGCGGGGGAAGCACTGGTTGCGTAATTCTTCCTTAGCAATGCCTGTCTTTGAAGGCTGGGCAGCGTGGAAAGCCTGGAGGGCTTCGTCGATGGTAAGCAAAGCGCGGGCCTGTGTTGCCTGGGTTGTGAAGTAGGCCTGCCCTGCCCCAAGAGCCTTAATGCACCCAGCAGATGCCAAGTTCAAAAGGCATTCCTGCACGGTAGCCTTGTCTACCCCAAATAAATGCGCGAGCTGTTCAGCGGTAACAGGGCTCATGCGTGCGTCCAAAGCAGCTTCGCATGCTTGGCTTAAGTTGCCTTCATACAGCGCGTCCAGCACTTTTTCGTCGGCATAAAGCGTCGTGCGCAGTCGTGGGTGAACCATGAGCACCACACCACCGCCCGCCACCGAAACAGGCGAATAGATACGCAGTACAAAGCGGTCGCCGCAGGAAACAGGCAGCGGTTCTTCAAGACGAATCTGGGCATAGGCGCTTTCCCCTGGGATAAGCTTTTCTTGCCCGTTGGCCAAAAGCACACGCCCCAGCACTTCCTTCGTGCCATGGGCAACGTGCATGCGCACGCCGCTTTCCAGAGGCTTGCCCGTGCGTGCCGTGTCTAAATAGGTCAGGCGCACGTCCATAGCTTGGGTGGGGGCAATAAGGCCAGGCTCTGCCAGAAAATCGCCTGCGTGAATATCGTCGGTAGAAAGATCGGCAAGGTTAAGGGCGACGCGATTACCTGCAGGCGCTTCGTCCACCGCCACGTCATGCATC
>JAFZZD010000485.1 GCA_017615955.1 Victivallales bacterium | reverse complement strand
TCCACTGTCCACTGTCCACTGTCCACAGTCCACTGTTGTCACAACTTCTCGATCAGAAGCATGCCATAGCTGTACTTTGGAATGTCCAGTTCTGGCTTGTCGATTTCCTTGCCAGCACGGATGTCGGTGAAACGGCACTTGCCGTATTTCAGTCCGCTTACATCGAAGACGGCCTTTACTGCGTCACCGCTATTGCCAATGAGGACAAGAGCCTTGCCATCAGGACGAATGACCTGGCTTGTTCGTATGTTCTTGCTGGCGCAAGTGACAGGCTGCTTTTCGTGGCTGTAGAAAAGCAAGGTCTTGTTCTGGGGGCGGCCATAGCCGAACTCAAACACATAGTCCCTCCATAGCTTGTAGTCCTTGCTTTTCCTGACAACGCCCTGGTCACAGTGGTTCAGCAAGCCGTATGCAAATGTGGTGCTGACCAGAGTTTCCGCAATGCGCATACTGTCCATTCCCTTGGGCGCGTATGTGGAAACGATGCAGCGCGGAATTGTGCCGGACTGTGTGCCGGCGGTCTCCGCCATGATGAAGCCATACGGATAGCGCCTTGGATATTCGTTGCCTCGTGAACTGCGCTCCCAGGTGATGGTGGAAGTGCAGAAGGCGGTGACAGGAATGCACTGGCAGTTTGTGTCATGCAGTTCCACCCAGGGATATCCCATGAAGGACTTGCCCTCCTTGTAGAGCATGATGGCGGTGCGCCTGGTCAATTCCCGCCAGTGGAACAAGGCGTTGCAGCGTGTGATGCCGGCAGAGGCGATTTGCAGCATGTTGCTGCCGTTTATGTTAGGTACCTGTCCAGGCTGGGAGCGGAATGCCTGGGCTGAAATGGTGTTGCGCCCGCCGCCCAGCGGGAAGCAGTCGAAATTCATGCCATCCCAACCGCGTCGCGCATTGTTCCTCATGTTCCACAGCATCATGTCCAGATACGAATTGCTTACGGTGCCTACGTATGGGCTGATTGCGTCGTCTGCGGGATAATCCCAGGGCATCCATTCCGCCTTGTACATTTCTGTTTCAGGCCAGTGGCATGAATACAGCACGGGATTGTTGTAGCTCAGGAAGTAGTCTATGCCATATTTGCGCTTGTCGCCAATAAGAGTCAGCAGCGGCTTGATGGAGACGGTGGGCATGTTCTTTCGGATCCAGGCCTCGTTGCGGTCCATGAAGTCCTTGACAAAGGCCTTGCGTTCCGCATCCGTGTCAGGCTTGCCCCTGTGGGCGAACACCCGATCAAAGTACGAAGTGTCATTGTTGATCAAGGTGCCTGGATAGAAGAACATTGAATTCAATATGTTTGGTCCAAAGTTCATGGTTGCCCAGATGGCGCCCTTTGGCTGCGGATAGTCATACATGTACTCGCCAATGGCGCGGATGCCTTCCACCTGGGGCTTTACAGGCGTGGGTTCAAAGCCGAAGGTGTATGACTTGGGTTCCTGCCACAAGGTGGATTTGTTCACGATGTCATAGCGACAGGTAACGCCATCTCCCTTGCGTGAAACAACGATGTTGACGCTCTTCTCCTCCAGGCTGAAGTTCTTTGATGTGTCATTCAGCAGGCAGAAGCCCTTGTAAATGCCGCCTAACCAGATATAGGGATTGTATATGCCCTTGTTAAGAAGGGCACCCTTCAAATTCAGCACGCCTTCTCCCTTGGGTATCCTCAAGTCTGGTGCGTCCGCACTGCGGTTGCCGGTCTTGTCCAACGTGGAATACAATTCCACCACTTCGTTTTTCAAGGTGAATTCCAGGGCAAAGTCGTTCACGCGGATCATGCCTCTGGGATACAGGGTTATGCTTGCCTTGCAGAAGCCGTCAAAGTCATAGTCCTGGGTGATTACCAGTTTCGCCTCATCGGTGTAGGATGTGGTCTCATATACCACTCGGTCATCCTCCTGGGACACAAGCCTCGTGCTTGTCTTGCCGAAATGCTTGCCATTGAGCACAAAGCGCACCGGCGCTGCAAGTATGTTCTCCCGCTTGGAATTGAGGCTTTCCTGGCAGTATATCCTGTCCCACAGTTCGCCGCCGAGGCGGTAGCCAGTCATCAATGCATGGACCTCGTTGGCTTCCTTCTTCACCTGCAATGGCTTGAACGGGGGAATGATCACACGGTCCTTTCCAATCTCGTTTCCCTGCCATGGGAAACTGGCGACCTTGAAGGTGCGCTCCATCTTGTAATGGTGCTCATCCGCATCCTCAGCATCCATTGTGACAAAGTACTTGCCATTGGGAAGATTCGGCAGATTCGTCTCATCCTCAAAGTCCGCCAATGGCATGCCGAAATTGGAACGCCTGAAGGACTTCAGCACCTTGCCCTTTTCATCCTTGACATCGACAATGACCTTCACGCATGGCAGTTTCTTGAAAAAGACGCAGGCATAGCGCAGCTTGTTGCCGTAGGAGGGGAAGAAGGCCGCGCAAAGATAGGGCAGCCCCATGTCGTTCTTGTAAACAGCATGTTTCTGGCCCTTTCCCACATCCCAGTACATTGAGCGGCGATACAGGACATTTCCCGTCGCCTTGTCCTTGATCAGCGAGAAGACCTGCCTCGTATTGCCCGCGAACTGGGCCTGCATATACAAGTCCACATACTCTGTGCCACCAGGCTTGACTGTCAGGTTGCGGGGCAAAAGCGGCACGCGCCTGGCATCGCCTACCGCCTCAAGGTTGATCATGTCAATGGTAGGCGGATTGTTGAATGCCTGCACTTCGGCTTCGCACACGATGGAGACTGGCTTGCCGCTGGGGTTCTCAATCCGGTGAGGCCAGCAATAATCGCCGTTTTCCCTGTAGGCGGCATGCCCGAAACTGTCGAAGCTGACAATCGGGGCGTCCTTGTCTGGGATGAAAGTGCCCATTTCCTCCGCGTCTTTGCCCAAATGCCAGACGCTGGTCTCCGGCATGCTGTCCCATTGCCGTATCATCTGGAGACCCCATGCGGCCTTGTCCTCGCCAATGGACTTCACGCCCAGTGCCTTCAGCGGGATTGCCATCTCTATTGTCCAGCACTTGCGCAGGTAGCTTGTAAGCAAATCGGCATAGAAGTCATTTGCCACTTTTGTTCCTTTAGGCAGAGTGCCCTTGCCAGTGCTGTCGGCTTTGATTATGACAGGCTTGCTCGCGCCAGGGGGCAGCAGCCTAAGTTCCACCAGGTCAGCAGGATACAGCGGCTGCGGTGCCCTTGGCATCTCGCTGGTACAGGCGAAGTAGATGTTGTCCTTGTCATAGCCCAGCCTGAAGTTGCATTCGCGGAATGTCATCAGTCCAGTGGCGGGTGTAATGCCGCCAAATGAGGTGCTGGCATAGTCCCACTCGCCCAGGTCAATGCGACCGTCAATTTTAGGGGGCTTCACCATTGCGCCGCAGCGCACCATGGTCTTGTCTGAAAGCTGTGCGCCAAATGCCGCCAGAGATGCAACTAGCAATGCAAGAATCGTATTTTTCATGGTATTCACCTCCTTGTTTTACTCCACTACAAGACGCAGATTGCGGAATCTCACCACTTTGTCCTTGGGGCCATAGTAGATCAGGCATGGATAGAAATACTCCGCCTTGGCTGGGAACTCAAAGACGCCGCCGACCGTCTGCCACTGCTGCTTCGGCTTCGCCTGGTTCAGTTGGAAATAGAAGAGATTGCTCCTGTGAATGCGCACCATTGTGCCGGCGGGATATTCCGCATAGAGCTTCTTCTCAAATGTGATCTTTAAGTTGCCACCTTCTTCAGTGATGCTCTTGATCGGGGAGGAAACCTCCATGTTTGGCAAGTCGCTGCAATCGGCCTTGGCGTTGAACGCCACCAGATTGAAGCCATACTTGCAGAACTGCTTCCACTTGGGATGCGACTTCACCAAGATGAAATCCTGCTTTTCTTTAGCGGGGGCCACAAGTTCCATAAGCGAATCAGGCATGTAGTTGAAATGCCGGCCATTGATCTTCTCATGCAGGGTTGTGCTTACAATAAAGCCGCAGGCAACATAATTCTTCAATTCCTCGTCCGCAGCGACTTCCGCTGTGAAACTGTACTTTCTGCCTGGCATAATCTTGATTGTATGGGAGCACAGAAAATGCACCATGTGCCTGACGGAAAACTCGCCGTCCTTCTCTTCGGTGAATGGCTTGTTGCTGTCATTCACCCAGTCACCTACCTTGTCCAGCAGAATCTCCTGCCTGCCCGCATTCCCCCATTCATCGCCATTGACATTGCACACGCAACAAAATGCGCAAAGGCACACCAGCGCCAGCAAATTAAAAGTAAGTTTCATCGCTCCATCCTTTTTTTAGTTTCGGGACATACAATCCAAAATTATTCATTACGGGCATAATATACCAAACATCATCGCGATATGACAGCCCCTTGCAACAAAAAATACCATTTGGAATACCCATCGCCATCAGCCTGCATAGGCGCACACGAATCCAAGATCCAGGATATTAATGTTCTTTTCTTGCAACATCAAAAACACCGAACGAATCACACCAAAAACACCGAACGAATCACCCCAAAAACACCGAACGAATTACCCCAAAAACACCGAACGAATCACCCCAAAAACACCGAACGAATTAGTTTTTTGAGGTATGCTATGTTCCTCGTATGGGTAGATAATGAAAGCAACCAAGCG
>JAFZZD010000484.1 GCA_017615955.1 Victivallales bacterium | reverse complement strand
GTTGTTTAACGCAGAGGCGCAAAGACGCAGAGACGCAGAGTTTATTATTGTTGTATTCTCGATGAGGGAAGTCATTTAAGTCCTTCACAACAATTGGAAAACAAAACAATAATAATCTCTGCGTCTTTGCGTCTCTGCGTCTCTGCGTTAAAGAATTCTGCGCCTCTGCGCCTCTGCGTCTTTGCGTTAAAAATTCTGCGCCTCTGCGTTGTATTTCACGCAGATGTGGCGGGCAGGGATGCCAGCGGCTTCCCACTGGCGTTCGAAGTCGGTTTTTATGTGGGCGATGTCCGCTATGGCCTCTGGCGTGTTCTGGTAGAAGGGCAGGTTGGCCAGTATGCGTTTCCAGTCGTTGAAGTATGGCTGGTAGTCCGTTGCCAGATGCAATATGCCGTCTGGCTTGAGGACACGTCGTATTTCGCAGAGGAAGGCTGTGCAAACCAGGCGGCGCGCCTTGCCCTTGTCCTTGGGCCATGGGTCTGGGAATAGGATGTGTATTCTGTCTATGCTCTGGGCAGGCAGTTGGAATTGCGCCATGGCGAAGCTTTCGCCGCGGACGATGAGCATGTTGTTGATATGCTCCTGCTTTGCCCTGTTTTCGATATGGCGGAGGCGCCCGATCATGACATCGCTGGATATAAGCAGCCTGTCCGGATATTGCCTTGCCAATGCCATGGAGAAGCCGCCCTTGCCGCAGCCCATGTCCAGCTCAATTATGCCAGATGGCAAATCGAGCTGCCTGTATTCGTTTATGAGGGATTCGATCATTTGCGCAGGGTGGCTATGAAGTCCTTGATACGGCGCATGGCCTCCTCGATTTCCTCCATTGAGGTGGCGTAGGAACAGCGCACGAAGCCTTCACCGCAACTGCCGAAGGCAGTGCCAGGCACCACCGCGACGTGCTTTTCCCTAAGGAGGCGTGTGGCAAATTCCATTGATGTGAGGCCCGTGCTGGTTATGCAGGGGAACACGTAGAAAGCGCCTCGTGGCATGAAGCAATGCAGGCCCATGGCGTTCAGGCGCTTGACAATTACATTGCGGCGCTGCTCGTATTCCTTGCGCATGTTTTCCTTTTCCGCATCGCAGTGTAGCAATGCCTCAAGTGCGGCAGCCTGTGATATGCTGGAAGCGCACAGCATGGAGTACTGGTGCACCTTCATCATTGCGTCTATGATTTCGTGGGGGCCGCAGGCGTAGCCCAGTCTGAAGCCAGTCATGGCGTATGCCTTGCTCATTCCATTGAGGAGTATGCTGCGCTCCTTCATGCCAGGCAAGGCTGCAATGGACATGCTGCGCGGAAAATAACTCAATTCCTCGTAGATTTCATCGCTGATTACCAGAAGATTGTGCTTGATTGCGAAGTTGGCAAGTGCCTTCTTGTCATCAAGAGTAAGGCCTGCGCCTGTTGGGTTGTTGGGATAGTTCAGGAGCAGCACTTTTGTGCGTGGCGTCACGGCTGCTTCCAGGTCCTTGACATCCAGCACGAAGTCGTTTTTCTCGTAAGTCATGACAGGCACCGGCACAGCGTGTGTCATGCGAACCGTAGGCGCGTATGACACGTAGCATGGCTCGTGGTAGAGCACCTCGTCACCTGGTTCCAGGACGGCTCGCATCAATATGTCCAATGCCTCGCTTACGCCAACTGTGACGATGATTTCTGTTTCAGGATTGTAGCTGGCCTGGAAGGCTTCCTCCGCGTGGGCGGCGATTGCCTTGCGCAGCTTCAGGTCGCCCAGGTTTGATGTGTAGGCAGTGTTCCCCTTGTTCAGTGCATAGATGGTGGCCTCGCGAATGTTCCATGGAGTGACGAAGTCAGGTTCACCGATACCCAGGGAGATGACCTCCTTCATGGTGCTGACAATGTCGAAGAAGTCCCTGATGCCGCTTTTGGGCAGGTCTGCGATATGCTTTGCAACCCAGGGGCGCTTATGGCGTGACTTTGAGGTGCTCATGCTTTTCCTCCTGGGTGAATTCGATTCCAGCCTCCTTGTATTTCTTCAGCAGAAATGAGGTGGCCGTGGATTTGACGCCGTCCTGGCTGGACAGTTTTGTCGCCACGAACGAGGCGACTTCCTGAAGGGAGTTGCCAGTGATTTCCAGCCTGAGGTCATAGCTGCCTGAAACAAGATACACTGCGCTGACTTCAGGAAAATGGGCTATCTTCTGAGCCACCTTGTCGAAGCCAGTGTCCCTTTCTGGCTGTACCTGCACTTCTATGATGGCGCGCACCTGGTTCTTGTTTGCCTGGTCGCTGGTGATTGCAGCATATCCGAGGATGAGCTTGTCATCCTCCAGCTCCTTGATTAGCTTTTCCACGGTGGCCGCCGTGGTGTCCAGCCGGTCTGCAATCTCCTGGCAGGTGATACGCGCGTTCTTTTCAAGCAGGGCTAAGATTTCCTTCTTCAATGTGGCTTTGCTCATGGATATTCCTCGTATGTTTTTATCCATAAAGGTAATTGCAAAACTCTTGGCATTGCAAGCTTTTTCCGCTGGCTAAAGCCAGCGGCTCCGATAGCCAGC
>JAFZZD010000483.1 GCA_017615955.1 Victivallales bacterium | reverse complement strand
TTGATACGTGCCCGCTCGAATTCCTCCCAAAGCGCATCCAGAAAGAGTGGACGAATCACCTTCAGGATGTTCTCTTCAGAGGTGTAGTGTGCGCCCAGTTCCCGCCGCGCCTGCGCATCCAGAACGCCCTGAAACATGGCCCCGAAAATGGCTGGTGAGATGGCAGACCAGTCAAAGTCACAGCAATCCAGAAGCGTTTGCCGCAGAGGCGCGTTGAAGTCTGCTGTGGGCAGGGTGTCTGCAAAAAGCCCGCCGTTGACGTAGCGGAACTGCTTGAACCATTCGGGAAGCAGGGTCTTTTGTGCAAGCTGCTCTTCCGGGGTGTTGAGTACCTCAAAGAGCTTTGCCAGACGCCCGGACAGGTCACTGCCGTCCTTCTGTGAATTGTCAACCAGACTCTGGAAACTGCCCTTGGGAAAGAGTCCTGTGTCTTCCGCGAAAAAACAGAAGAGCAGCCGCACCAGATAGACTTCCAGCGCGTGCCCGGTGTAGCCGCCTGCCTTGAGTGCGTCGTGCAGACGCGCCGTCTTTTCAGCAGCTTCCAGGTTGACGGTAATCTGTTCAGCCAGCAATCGGCTGGGTTCATAGCCTGCCAGAGTGGCAAAGTGGCGGACGTGTTTGGGAAGATTCGCGGTATTGAAGCGGGTACACTGGCCGGTGGTCCGGTGATGCAGTTCAATCTTCTGGAAATCCGAAACCATGAGCAGCTCCGGCATTTGATCATTTTCCAGATGCAGCACATAGTTGGCCAGTTGTTTGTATGCAGCAGCCAGGTCTTTGCCCTTGCTCTTCATCTCAATGGCAATGCGTCCGGGCCAGAGATAGTCAAAATAGCCCTTGTGGCCGCCGCTGTGCTCATTGTGGCGGCTTCACTTATGGTTTCCTACAGTCTCACTCGCGATTTGCAGGACGAAGAGCGGCGCAACGTTGGTGTATGGGCGGAGGCCATGCGTGCTATGGTGGAAGCCGATGAGGAAACAGACCTCAGCCTTGTGCTCAAGGTGATGGAAAGCAACCACACCATCCCTGTCATCGTGCTTGATGAGGCCGATAATGTGCGCGATTGCCGCAACATCAGTCTTTCGCGCAGTGAGATGGGTGATAGTGTGGCCAGCGTACAGCGTCGCGCCTGAGACATGCGGGCCGCTGGCAATGTGCTGCGTCTTGATCTCACAGAAACTGGCAGCGGAAAGAGTCTCGGCACGTTGCAAATTTGTTATGGCGAAAGCGTTATGCTGCAACGCCTCGCCCGTTATCCTTATGTGCAACTCGGCGTGATGGCTTTATTCCTCTGCATAGCCTTCTTCGCCATCCTTTCCTCCAAACGAGCGGAACAAAACCGCGTATGGGTGGGACTTTCCCGCGAAACGGCACACCAACTTGGTACACCCATCAGCAGTCTAATGGCATGGACTCAAATCCTGCGCGACACATATCCCGAAGACACGATGATACCTGAGATGGAGACCGACGTGCAGCGTCTTCAACTCGTGGCCGACCGCTTTTCCAAGATTGGAAGCCGCCCCGAACTCAAGCCAGACAAACTTTCGGACGTGTTGCGCACCACGGTAGACTATATGCGCCGTCGCGCCCCCGAGCACGTGGAAGTTAGTATGCGCATTGAGCCCGAGGCAACTGATGTAAAGGCCATGCTCTGCGCCCCACTCTATCAATGGGTGCTTGAAAACTTATGTCGCAATGCCATCGATGCCATTCCAGGGGGCATTGGCCGTCTTAGCTTAAGCCTAGCCGTTCGCGAAGGGCGTGCCCTAATTCTCGTCACCGACACCGGCAAAGGCATTCCCCGCAAAAATTTCAAGAATGTGTTCCGTCCTGGCTTCACCACCAAGAAACGAGGCTGGGGACT